>JAFAUY010000218.1 GCA_019243005.1 Verrucomicrobiota bacterium
GACCGGATTTGAAAAGACGAATTCAGTGGGCTGGTGCCTGGGGTGGATGGCAAAGCCCGGAGAGCCGGCCTGGCAGGTCGGGCTGGTCAACTTCGGGTTGTTCCTGCCGCTTAGCGTTGCCCTCCTCATCTATTTGATCAGGGCGACACCGCCCATCGACCGGCAGGAATGCAGGCTCCTGCGCCTGTTCGCGTTCCCGGCCGCCGCCTTCCTGCTGGCTTGCGCGTTCATCAAGTTTGCGCCTTGGGAGTGGGACAACACGAAGTTGATTTTCTGGGCTTACCTCGTGCTGATGTTTTGCCTCTGGCGGGCGTTTCTGGCTCGCTGGCCCGTCTGGCTCCGGGTCATCACCATCCTGGTCCTCTTTTTCTCAGGTTTTGTCAGCGTGATCGGCGACGTCGTCAGTAACCCTCCGGACGGTTACGAAATCGGGCTGGCGCCGGAATGGGAATCGGTGAGAGAAGCGTTGAAACCAACGTCCCCGGAGGCCGTGTTTGCCGGTTACCCGACTTATAATCACCCCGTGCTCGTCACCGGCCACCGGATGGTGATGGGGTTCCCGGGACACCTCTGGAGCCATGGCCTCAATTATCGTCCCGAAGAAATTGACCTGAATGCATTGATGGCAGGCAGCCCGGATTGGCGCCAGGTCGCCCGGCGACTCCGAGTCGATTACCTGTTCTGGGGAAACTTCGAGCAGCGCCAATACCTGCAGTCCAGCCGTCCTTGGGAAAAGGAGTGCCCGGTGATCGCTGAAGGGGCCTGGGGCAGAGTTTTCGACCTGCGGAAACAGGGTGGCGGGTAACAGGGTAGCGGGCAGCGCGTAACAGGTAACGAGTGACGAGTTGGTGGCGTTAGGCCTCACCTGATACCTGCTCACGCGGCGGACACGGCGAGCCATGGTGGCCACGGCGGATCCACAGATTAAACAGATCCGATCATCCGCAGAACACGCAGAGAACGCAGAAAAGAGAAAACGTCCACAGACTAGGCCGATTACACCGGTTAAGGGCAGACCGGCCGGAAGAGGAACTTAAACGCTTGTGGTGAATTACCCCGGCTTTCAACTTGGTTGAGCCGGTTTTTGCCCCGCAGGGGCAGCCGGAAAGTAGCCAGGGACTTTTAGTCCCTGGAGAGGGCATTCAACCTGGAACGGGCCTTTATAACGGCTTGCGTCCCGTCGGGACGCTGGGAAGGAGCGGGCCCGCCTCCAGGTGGCCACCCACCCCGGGGCGGACACGGCGGTACGGCGTCCAATCCCTCCCCCTCCAGCCTTTCCCACCGTCCCGACGGGACGGATTTTTTCTTAAAGGCCCACCCGGCACTGAAGTGCCGGGCTACTTTCCGGCTGCCCCTCCGGGGCAAAGACGGCCGCTCGGCCCATCCAAGGGGGGACATTTGATTCACAACAAACGTTTAACTCCAGGCTTGACACCGGCAACGCGCCCCTACAATCGCGCCCGTTACCCGTTACGGCAGCAGCACCAGTTGCTCCAAGTGCGCTTTCTGCTTCACGAAATACGGAACGCCGTAGCCGCGTTCGACGTGGCCGCGACCGGTCAGGACGACCACTTTGGTTTGTGGCTCGCGCGCGTGAAACTCCAGGATCACGCTTGCCATCGTTTGATCCCAGAGGCTCTGAGCGTCGAAAAACCGTTTTAGTGAACTCCTGGCCATACCGGGATGCGTTCCCATCATCCGGGTAAAATTGCGAAGGGCTCCTTCATCCGCGGAAAAACCTCGCGGCAGCTCCCTGGTTTCCGCGGAAGTTAGTGGTGTTCCCTGGCTGACCTTGTGTACCAGCGCCGGCCGGGCGTTCAGGGCAAGGTTGCGAACTGCTGACCGGCGCGTTTCGTCCAGGATACGAGCGTACCACGGCGAGTAGGCCGCCCAGGCGCGTTGAAAGCCGGTCTGCTGGAACAGCTGCGTCCGGGTCAACTCTCCACGTTGCCACGCGTCGAGGGCCGGCTGCTGGGAGCGGTCGAACATTTCCCAACCGACCACAAAAGGGACTCGGTTCCGGGCGAGGGCCTTAATCAGACCGGCCTCGAACCTGTGATCGCCCGGGTTATCGTGAATCTCGCCGACGTAAATCACCTCGGCACGACTTACGGCTTGCCAGAAACCGGCGTCATGGCCGGCTAACATTCCGGGAGTCACGCCGGTCAGCACGCGAGGGTGCGCCGGTTCCTGCGCGTATGCGCCGAGCAACAAAATGGCCCCTAACGGCAGGAAGGCGAGAAAACGCATGCGGGGACCCATAGCGCGTTGCGGGCCGTGCGTCACGCTAGACTCGTGGGCAGTTTCAGACGAAGATCGGGAATGTCCTCGTTTGACCTTATCGTTCTTGGTGGCGGTCCGGCGGGTTACACCGGCGCTATCCGTGCGGCCCAACTGGGCCTTAACACGGCGATCATCGACAAGCGTGAGGTGCTGGGCGGCACGTGCCTGAACATCGGATGCATCCCGAGCAAAGCTCTGCTGATGTCATCTGATCACGTCCTTTTTGCCAAGCATCAGGCAGCTCATCATGGGATCACGTTCGAAAACGTGAGCTTTGATCTAGCTAAGATGATGCAGCGCAAAACCGGCGTGGTGAAGCAACTGACGCAGGGACTCGAGTTCCTGATGAAAAAGAATAAGATCACGCGCCTGCACGGCGTCGGCCAGGTGGTTGCCCCCGGAAAGGTTATGCTTGGTAAAGCTGACGGAAAACAGGAGGAATTGACGGCCAAACACGTCATTCTCGCCACCGGCAGCGTGCCGTCAGAACTGCCGAACTTACCGGTTGATCGTGAAACCGTGGTCACCAGCGACGAGGCGCTCTCGTTCAACGAGGTACCGAACGAATTGGTGGTGGTCGGGGGCGGAGCGATCGGTCTGGAGCTGGGGTCGGTCTGGAGCCGCCTGGGCGCCAAGGTCACGGTTATCGAATTTCTGCCGCGCATCGCCGCGTTTTTTGATGCGGACGTTACGCAAACCCTGCAAAAGGCACTGGAGGCGGAGGGACTTTCATTCTACGTCGACACCGCGGTGACCGGTGTCGCCAAGAAAGGCGGGAAAGTCCTCGTGCAGGCCAAGGGTAAAGACGGCAAAACCCACGAGTTCACGGCCGACAAGGTATTGGTCTCGGTCGGCCGCAAGCCTTACCTCGATGGCGCCGTCGTCAAAGACCTTGGGCTCAAGTTAACCGATCGCGGCCAGGTGAAAGTGGATGAGCGTTACCGCACGAATGTGCCGGGCCTTTACGCGATCGGCGACATCATCGAAGGGCCGATGCTGGCCCACAAGGGCGAGGAAGAAGGCATTGCGTGCGTTGAATTTATCGCGGGAAAAGCCGGGCACGTGAATTACGGGGTCATTCCGAACGTGGTGTATACCAGCCCGGAAGTGGCTGCGGTCGGACTGACCGAGCAGACCGCCAAGGAGCGGAACGTGGCGGTACGAGTGGGCAAGTTTCCCTTCGTCGCGAACGGCCGGGCATTGGCCAACGATCTTTCACAAGGCTTCGTGAAGGTTGTCGCCGAGGCCCGGACGGACCGGCTGCTGGGGGCACAAATCATCGGCGCGGGCGCCTCGGAGATGATTGCAGAGGTGGTCACGCTCATGGAATTCGGCGGCAGTGCGGAAGACTTGGGTCGAACCGTGCATGCTCACCCGACGATGAGTGAGGCGGTGAAAGAGGCGTCCCTGGCCGTTGACAACCAGGCTTTGTCCATCCCGCCGCGGTAAAGGTCGCGGCAGCGTCGCGCCGCAACCCCTCTGCGGCGCTGCCCAACCATCATCTATGGGGAGACTGACGCCGGGCCTCGACGTCTGGAGAGGCCGCCTGCGGCAAGCCATGCCCACCATCGCTGCGCAAGGGATTCTGCTGCGTCGATCCCGCTTTTCCGATACGAGCCTGATCACCAACTGGCTCACCCGCCAGCAGGGAAAGGTAAAGACGATCGCCAAGGGCGCGCTTCGCCCCAAAAGCCCCTTTGCGGGTAAACTCGACCTCTTTTTTCAGTGCGAATTGATGTGGGCCCAGTCGCGCCGGGCGGACCTGCACGTTCTGCGGGAAGTCAAGGTGCTGGAAGCTTTTGCCCAGATCCGCGCCACTTACCTGCAAACGCTGGCGGCATCCTATTTCGCCGAGTTGATTGACGAGGCAACCGAGCCGGAGCACCCGGTGCCCGACCTGTACGACTTGTTGTTTCGTGCCCTCAACTACCTCAACCGGCAGCTGCCCGACGCGCGCGGCGTCTTGTTTTTCGAACGTGAACTTTGCAAGTGCCTCGGGGTGGAAGCCGAATCCGACGAGGCAGCCGGCCGGCGATTGTACGACGCCCTCGGTCGTTTGCCCAAGAGCCGGGCCGAACTGCTCCACCAGTTGTGAGGGTGCGCCAATGCCGCCCGCCGCCTGCCATAACCATCACAACCATCGCACCATGTGAAAGTATTCCTGCCCCGCGATCCGCTTCGTGTAGTCCACGTGAAACCCGAGCCGCTCATACAGACGTTTTGGCCCCGGGGCGTCTGATTCGACCAACAGCGCGATCCGATGGTGGCCGAGCCGGCGGGCACGGTCACAGGCCGCTTCGACTAACTTGCTTCCAAACCCTTTCCCCTGGTGACCCGGACTCACGCTCAGGGTATCAAGGTAGAACTCCGAAGTTTCCGGTTCGGTCGGAATACGGTAGTCACTCCGGCCGGACTTCCGGGCGGCCGCGCGCTCAAGGGGTACATCGAGCGCCCGTGCGCCGGCACCGTCATAGAACATCACCAACCCGACTAACTCTCCGTCTTCTTCCAGCACGAGGGCATTTTCATAGCTGATGCGGTTCTGTTCCCGACCGAAAAAGTCGGTTAGAATGGAAGCCACTTCTTCCGGATCGGTCGTTCCGGTCAGAACAAATGCAATCGACCCGATCGCTTGCAGGATCAGCGGGACGAGCGTTGACGCATCACCGGGAACGGCGGCCCTGATGATCATTCCGGAGAATGCCACAAATGCCACCAGCCGTCGTGGGGCGTCCTCTCAATCTGTGTGACCGGCGTAATCGGTGGATTCGCCGTGAGCGCCGTGGCTCGCCGTGTGATTCTTCTCCGCTGTGACCGTGGTGTGACGCCGTGTGGTCATTCATAACGAAGCGCCTCGATGGGATCGAGGGAGGCTGCCTTCTGAGCCGGGTAAAACCCGAAGCCGATCCCGATGGCCGAGCAGACCAGGATGCCCGCCAGGGACCAGCCCCAGGGAAACACCATCTGCGCCTGCAGCCACGCCGCCAGGACGTTGCCCGCCGCAACGCCAAGAACGATCCCGCTGAACGCTCCGAACAAGGATAAAAACAACGCTTCCAGCAAAAACTGCCGGCGGATCTCGCGCTGCCGCGCACCGAGCGCCTTCCGGATACCGATTTCCCGGGTGCGCTCGGTTACGCTCACGAGCATGATGTTCATAATGCCGACCCCCGCAGCGATCAGGGCCACCGTGCTAATCACGAAGGCGCCGATCCGGATGATCCCGGCAATGCTGCGAAAAGCCGCCGCGAGGGAGTCGTTGGAGTAGATTTCGAAGTCGTTCGGGTCCTCAGGCCGGAGACCCCGCACCCGCCGCAAGGCACCGATCGCCAGTCCCTTGGTGCGCTCGTAGACGAGCTGGTTCCGGGCTTCCACGGCAAGGTAGATGGTCCGGTTTTTGGACCCGAAGTCCTGAAAAAACCGGGTGATCGGGATGGCCACGGTGTTGTCGTCATTGCTGCCGAAAGCACCTCCCTTGGAGGCGAAAACTCCGGCGACCTCATACTTGCGTTCATTGATCCGGATGGTTTGTCCCACGGCGCCGCCCTGCGGAAATAATCTCTGGAAGACTTGCTGGCCCACGACGCAAACCGCCCGGCTAAACTCCACGTCTTCCTTTGACAAGCTACGGCCGTCCTCGATCTGAAAGTCGTTCGCCGTCGTGAAACCCTCGTTTGTACCGCACAACTCGAGGTTGGGATTGGTCTTGCGGCCGCCGAAGACCGCCTGCTGGCCGTTGTCCCAAACCTTGGGACAAATCAAGCCGGCTTCGGTCCCCATTAATCGGGAAAACCGCAGGTAATCGGCGTAACTGATGTTTCGGCGGTTTTTGAAACGGCTGTCGCCGACGACGCTGAAGTTCAACGGGTACTTGGAGAGTTGAAAGATATTCGATCCTAAATAGGTCAGGCCGGTTTCGATGGACGCCTGCAACGCGGCGATGGTGGTCATCACGCTGATCACCGAAAAAATGCCGATCATGATCCCGGCCACGGTCAACGCCGAACGGAGCTTATTGGCGCCCAGCGACCGCCAAGCCATCACGATGGTTTCAACCAGGAGCATGCCAAAAAATTATCCGCAGAACACGCAGACGACGCAGAACAGAGAAAACATCCACAGATTACGCAGATTAGACTTCTTTATTTGTAGCATTCCGCTCGGTCTCTCCGAACTCTACCCGTTACGCGCTACGCGTTACCCGTTACCCCTCACTCATACCGCAACGCCTCCACGGGGTTGAGGCTTGACGCCTGCCAGGCTGGGACGAACCCTGAAGAGATGCCGGTCAACACGGAAATGATCAGCGCCACGAATACGAGGAACGGGGAAAATTGGATGGGGAAACTTGGAAACAAGGAAGCGACCAGGGTGAAAAGGCCGAACGCCAGGACCAGGCCGATGGCACCCCCGAGCAGACAGACCGCGACCGCCTCGATCAGGAATTGCATCAGGATGGTGCGCCGGCGTGCGCCGAGGGCTTTGCGCGTCCCGATTTCGCGGGTGCGTTCCCGAACGCTGACGAAGGTGACATTCATGATACCGATGGCGCCGACGAACAGGGCCAGCCCGGTGATGAACAGGCCGGCGATCGCCAGGCCGGCCTTGACCGGCTCCAGCGTCGAGCGGAACGCCTGCTGCTCGTTGATGGCGAAATTATCGGCCTGTTCCGGCAACAGGCCGCGGACGCGGCGAAAGGCGCCCCGTAATTCCTCACGCGCTTCGTCCATCTGGCGGCGGTCTTTTACCTTGACCCGAATCGAAGCGTTTTCGCTGCCGGTTTTGAAATACTTGGCATAGGAGGCGAGCGGGATCACCACCTGCGAGTCGAAGCTGAACAGGCCCAGAAAAGAGCCCTGGCGTTCAAAAACGCCGATGACCTGGTAGCCCTGGTTGCCGATCTTGAGCGTTTTGCCGAGCGGATCGTCCGCCCCGAAAAGGTTTTCGGCGACGTCGAGGCCGATCACGCAGACGTTCCGCCCCCCACGACTCTCCGGCTCGTTCAGGAAACGGCCGCTCCGGCAATCGGTGATCCCGATCAAGGCGTAATCGCTGGTCGTGCCCATGATGTAGACGTTACTCAACTGCCGTTTGGCGTACGTAACGGTTTCCATCGTTGCCGGCGCGGGGACGGCGAGCCGCAAGCGGGAATTGGGCGTGGACGCGATGACCTCGTTGAGCCGGCCGGCGTCGGCCACCTTGATGTCCGGCCGGTTCCGGTAAAGCCAGAAATCCTCGCCGGGTGTCCAGGGCCACTGTTCGACGTAAAGCACGTCATCACCCAGCAGCGACATGCTGCGGTCAAAGCCGGTGTCGATGCCGCGAATGGCCGTGCCCATCAGGGTGACGGCGACGATGCCGATGATCACCCCGAGGATGGTGAGAAAAGAACGGGTTCGATTCGCCGCGATCTGCTGGGCGGCAATCCGGCAACTTTCTGCCCATTCATAGATGAGCCGTCGCATGGTCGCTCTCGATCTTTCCGTCCCGAAGGCGTACAACCCGCCGGGCGTGCCGGGCGATGGCCTCTTCATGGGTGACCACGATGATGGTATTGCCCCCTTCATGCAGGTTTTCAAACAACGTCATGATCTCCCGGCCCGTTTGTGAATCAAGGTTGCCCGTGGGTTCATCGGCCAGGATGATCGAGGGCCGGTTTACCAGGGCCCGGGCGATCGCCACTCGTTGGCGCTGACCGCCCGACAGTTCGTTCGGCTTGTGGTGAAGGCGATCCATCAACCCAACGCGGAAGAGCGCCTCAGCCGCGCGGTGGCGGCGCTCCGAGGCCGGCACCCCGGCGTACACCAAGGGCAACTCCACGTTCTGCAGGCTGGTAGAGCGCGGGAGCAGATTAAACGTCTGGAACACGAACCCGATTTCCCGATTTCGAATCGCGGCGAGCTCGTCATCCTCCATGTTGGCCACGTCCTGGCCGTTAAACTCGTACCGGCCGCTGGTCGGCGTGTCGAGGCAGCCGAGCATGTTCATCAACGTCGATTTGCCGCTGCCGGATGGCCCCATAACGGCCAGGTATTCATTTCGCCGGATCAAGAGATCGATTCCTTTCAACGCGTGAACCGTTGTCGCCCCCATCACGTATCGCTTGGTGATCCCTTCAATCCGAATTACCACGTCGGCCCCGGACCGGGCCAGGCGCGGCTCCATCGCGATCTCATTTGGCATCTTTCGGTTGCTCAATTTCCACCCTCTTGCCGTCCTTCAGCTCTTTACTGATCGCGGTATACGATCCGGTGATCACCTCGTCGCCGGCACGGATCCCCGAGACAATCTGCACGTAATTGTCATCGGTGATCCCCGTCCGGACACGAACCTGGCGGGCAACGCCGCCCTGCTTGAGAAAAACCACCCGCCGCAGCTTCTTACGGTCCTCCTTTTCCGCATCGGCGTAAGACACACCCTTCTCATCCCGCTCGCGATCATCTTTCAGTTCATCCGCCGTCTTGCCGCCTTCTTCGCTCCGGACCGTTACCGCCTGGATCGGGACGGAGACCACGCGATGAACGGTTTGCGTTTCGATCTCGACGCTGCAGCTCATCCCCGGCCGCAGCTCCACCTCCGGGTTCGGGACCACAATCCGGACCTCGAAGTTGGTCACTTCCTGCTGCGTATTCTCGTTTTTGACCGTCGCCGTGTTGGCGATTTGCCTGACGTTACCCGAAAAGGCCCGATCCGGGTAGGCATCTACCTGGACCCGCACCGGATCGCCCACCTCCACGTTTACGATGTCATTCTCATTAACCTCCACCCGCGCTTCCATCGCGTGCAGGTTGGCCACGCGCATCACCTCGGTACCCGCGAAATCGCCGGTTGCCACCACCCGTTCACCGACCTCGCTGCTCAATACGGTGATCGTACCGTCGATCGGGGCGTAGATGACGGTCTTGCTCAGGAG
>JAFAUY010000221.1 GCA_019243005.1 Verrucomicrobiota bacterium
GCAAGCGGAGATGTACAACCGTCTGTTCACCTTGCACGGCGTGCTGATGGTCTGGTTCTTCCTGATCCCGTCAATTCCGAGCGTCCTCGGTAATTTCATTTTGCCCATCCTGATCGGGGCACGGGACCTGGCATTTCCGAAGCTCAACCTGCTGAGCTGGTACCTGTTTATGCTCGGAGGCGCCTTCGTGCTTTATGCGGTGCTGATCGGGGGTGCCGACACCGGCTGGACGTTTTACACCCCGTACAGTTCGACGTACGCCAACTCGCACGTCGTATTGATGGCGACCGGCGTTTTCATTTCGGGTTTTTCCTCCATCCTCACGGGGTTAAACTTTATCGTTACCACTCACACGATGCGTGCACCCGGGGTCAAGTGGCTTCGGCTTCGCCTGTTTGTATGGTCCAACTACGCCACCAGCCTCATCCTGGTGCTGGCCACCCCGGTTCTGGCCGTGACCCTCTTGCTGATGTCGGTGGAACGAATCTGGAAAGTCGGCGTGTTTAATCCGGCGCTCGGCGGTGATCCGCTGTTGTTCCAGCACCTGTTCTGGTTTTACTCGCACACGGCCGTTTACATCATGATCCTACCCGGAATGGGGGTGGTAAGCGAATTGATTACCGCCTATTCTCGGAAACGCATCTTCGGCTATATCTTTGTGGCGTTCTCGAGCATAGCCATCGCCGTGATCGGCTTCCTGGTTTGGGGACACCACATGTTCGTGTCCGGCCAGTCACCCTACGGGGCCATGGTCTTCTCTGTCCTGAGTTACCTGGTGGCGGTTCCCTCGGCCATCAAGGTGTTTAACTGGACCGCAACCCTCCGCAAGGGGAACATTCGCCTCGACACGCCGATGCTCTATGCGATCGGCTTCATCGGACTTTTCACAGCCGGCGGGATGACGGGATTATTCCTCGCTGCCCTCGGCATCGACATGCACGTGCATGATACCTACTTTGTCATCGCGCATTTCCATTACATCATGGTGGGAGGCATGGTCCTGGCCTTCATGGGCGGCTTGCACTACTGGTGGCCAAAAATCACCGGGCGGCTTTACCCGGAATTCATCGCCAAGATCGCCGCGATCGTGACGTTCCTGGGATTCAACCTGACCTTTTTTCCACAGTATATTCTGGGTTACCTGGGAATGCCGCGCCGTTATCACGCGTACCCGGAGCAGTTCCAGGTTTATCATGTGCTTTCCACGGCCGGCGCAACGATCTTAGGGGTAGGTTACCTCCTACCGCTCTTTTACCTTCTCTGGTCCTGCCGGTACGGGCGTCCGGCCGGATCGAACCCGTGGAAGGCGAAGGGTTTTGAGTGGGAAATCCCTTCACCGCCGCCCACGCACAATTTTGACGTGGCTCCGGTCCAGACGGAGCCGCCGTACAACTATAACCCGGCCGAGCCGGATCCCGTCGAGACGAACCGAGAATGAGCGAATCTCAGTCCATCGCCGTCCACGAGCAGTTCGACGACCTCGCGCAGCAGCGCGAATCGGCTCATCTCGGCATGTGGCTGTTTCTCGGGACCGAACTGATGTTTTTCGGGGGTGTGTTCCTGGGCTTTACCGTTTACCGGGTTACTTATTCGCGGGCCTTCATGGAGGCCGCACGCCACCTGGACCTGGTGATGGGTTCCATCAACACTTATATCCTGTTGACGAGCAGCTTCCTATACTCCCTCGCGATCTCGACGTTTCGGGCCCGGCGCCGGGGCCCGACGCTGGTGTTGCTGGGACTGGCCATGCTCCTCGGAATCATTTTCCTCGGGATTAAAGGCTTCGAATACCACAAGGACTGGCGCCACGGGTTGATGCCGGGACCGGCTTTCACGTATCACGGGCCGGACCACGATCACGTCCTGCTCTTTTTTGTCTTGTACTTCATCGCGACGGGATTGCACGCGTTGCACCTGCTGATTGGAGTTTTCGCGACGCTGGTCCTCATCGCCCTCGTCGTGCGCAGTTGGTTTATCAAAGATCGCGAAGTCGCCATCGAAGTCTTCGGTCTTTACTGGCATTTCGTGGACTTTATCTGGATTTTTATTTTTCCCCTCTTCTACCTCCTGGGAGGACCATGACTGAAAACGCACGTCCGGCTTCTCTCCTGACCTTTGTCTGCCTCGCCGCCCTCCTGGGTGTGACGATACTGCTGTCGCGCCTCCCGCTTGGTCCGTGGCGCGTCGTCGTCGTTCTGCTGCTCGCGGCAGGGCAGGGGTTGCTGGTCATCCTCAACTTCATGCGGGTCCGGCTGAATAGTCCTCTCATTTGGGTCGCGGCGGGGGCGTCTTTTCTTTGGCTGGGCATTTTGTTTACGCTGGCATTGAGCGATTACCTGAGCCGCGCAGCGACGTGGTGAGGGTAGGCCGGCGGCGCAACTTAGAACGCGAACGAATTCACGTTTTCCGGGGTCACGATGACGGCGGGACCTAAAATGACCTCCCCGTCGTCTCCGATGGTGCGCTCCCCGAGGCGGCCGGCCGTGAAGGTTTCACCTTTTTTCCCGGTGATTTTACCCGTCGCCAGCGCCGCGGCGGCATAGTAGGTCAAATAACCGAGGTCTTTCACGTTCCACCAGATATCCTGGGCCTGTCCGGCGAGAATGTACTTCTTCATCAGCGTCGCCGGCGCAAGACCGGTCAGTTTGATCTTCCCGAGCAACCCGGCTTGCTCCAATGCCCGGGCGGCGGCCGGCAAACCGATGCCGGCGGGAATGATGATGCCCTTCAGCTTCGGAAAAGCTTCCGCCAAAGCCAAGGCCTGCTGCTGGTTGACCTGCGCAGATTCCTGCCCATAGGCCACTTGATCGAGCTTCAATTTGGTAAACTTCGGATCGGTCGCCATTCGCTTCTTCATCGCGTCGATCCATTGATTCTGGTTCGTCGCGGTCGGCGTACTCGAGAGGATCGCAAATTCGCCCTCGTAACCGATCATCGCGCCCAAACTATCGAGCATCATTTCGGCCAGGCTGCTTTGCGTCGCCTGGTTTATAAACAGCTCCCGGCCATTCTTCGCGCAGTCGGAATCAAACGTTACGACATGAATTTTTTGCGCCAGCGCCCGCCTCAACGCCGGCACCACGGAGTTCGTATCCGAAGCCGAAATGGCGATGACGGTCACCCGTTGCGAAACAAGGTTGTTGATGAACGGAATCTGTGCCTCCCCCGTCGCCGTCGAAGGAGCTACCGAAATCGACTTTCCACCAATTTCCTTCTGCGCCTCGGCTGCGCCCTCTCCGCTGGCTTTGAAATATGGATCCGTGTCAAGCTTCGGGATAAAGCCGATCGTAAGGTCGGCACCGGCCGCGAACCCCGTTGCGCCGGCCACGCACGCGGCGGCTATGATGCCTAGTATGTAGGAATGGATGGTCATGGTCCTCGTCATTTGTTCATTTTCTTACGCTGCACTGATGCTTTTTCGGATTAAGAATTAAATTCGAATGAAAAGCCGGCGCTTCCTCTTCAAGCTTTCCGTGGTTCTAACTTCACCTCGTCAACGCCCTTGAGTGAGCGTCTCGTCCGCGCATGCTCCACGAATCGTTGGATGGTGTTGGTCAGCAACAACGACAAGATCAGGAGCAATCCCACCGCGATTCCTTGATCATCTCCTCCCATCCCCCGTAAGCCAAGCACGTTCCGGATCATTGCCACCAGGCCCAAAGCGAAAAATACCCCGATGTAGTTGCCTTTTCCACCAAACACGCTGGTGCCGCCCAGAAAGGCGATCGTTATAACATCCAGTTCGTAACCGAATGCGTTGTTTGCCCGGGCGTTACTGAGGCGCGCCGTAAGAATAACGCTGGCGATCGCGCTCATCAGCCCGGAAACCACGAACAACCCGAAGCGTATACGGTTGACGCGAATGCCGGAGTACAGCGCCACGGCGGGGTTGCCGCCCGTGGCGTAGATTTTTCGTCCCAGGGGCGTCCACTGAAGTACAAGCGTAAATATGACCGCGGAGATGATGAAAGGGATCGTGATCCAGGGAATGGCCGTCGAGCCGATTGTATTCAAACCGAAGTTAGTCAAGGCATCCGGAAGCTCGTTGATGGAGCCCGTCCCGAGCAGAATGTATCCAAGACCGCGAAAAAATGCCATGGTGCCCAGCGTCACGATCAGTGACGGGAGCCCGAGGTGGCAGACTGCATACCCATTGGTTGCCCCAGCGGCGGCACCGGCCAAAAGCACGACGGGAACCGCGAACAAAAGGGGCACGCCCGCCCGTACCATCAGGCCTAAGATCACGCTGCAGAAGGCGAGGATGCTCGCGATGGACAGGTCGATCTCCCGGACGATGATAAGTAAAACCATCGGCAGCAGCATCAATGCCTTTTCAGTCATCTCGGCGCTGGCCTGCGAGAGGTTAAACGAATCCGAAAAATGCGGTACGCTGATGCAGGCGTAAGCGAACGTGCAAAAGAATAGGATGGCCAAAAAGAAATCCCAACCGCCTAAGAGGGACGCGACTTTTTTGTTCATCTCCTGACTCGTGTAGCACGCGGTTGATTCGCTTTTCGTGTGACGTACGCATCGGCCGAGATC
>JAFAUY010000463.1 GCA_019243005.1 Verrucomicrobiota bacterium
CAGCCGGCTTGAGCCACAGCGAGGCGGATGATTTAATGGAGTTGGTACTCCGGTTGCCGAAGTTAGGGATTGGCGTATGCCTAATTGATCACGACATGTTTTTGATGAGCGCGTTGTGCGAGCGCCTCGTCGTGCTCAACTTCGGCACCAAAATCGCCGAAGGCGCACCAAAGCTGGTCCTGAACGATCCCAAAGTCAGAGAGGTTTACCTCGGAAGCGACCTATGATACGGCTGGAAGTCGAACATCTGCGAACGGCGTACGGCCCTGTGGTGGTAAGCCGGGATGTATCGCTGAACGTCGGCCAGCAAGAGATTGTGACCATTCTCGGCCCTAACGGGGCGGGCAAATCGACGCTGCTGCGGGCCATTGCCGGATTGCTGAGGCCGAAGAAAGGAATTATTCGCTGGAACGGACGCGATGTCACTGGAGTGCCGGCTGATCGGATGGCCAGCATGGGCGTGGTGATGGTCCCCGAAGGACGCCGCGTTTTCGCCGATCTAACGGTGCAAGAAAATCTGCGTCTTGGCGCTTATTGCCGCAAAGACCGGGACGCGATCGAAGCTGATATCCGGCTCATGGAAACCTACTTTCAGGTCCTCGCCACCAAGCGCCACGCCCGGGGCGGGGAGCTCAGCGGAGGGCAGCAACAGATGTTGGCAATTGCGCGCGGACTTATGGCGCGTCCTCAGGTTCTGTTACTCGACGAACCTTCGCTAGGCCTGTCCCCTATCCTGGTCAGAGAAGTGCGTTCCGTGATCATGGATGTCCGTAATAAATTTTCCGCCGCGGTTCTGCTGGTTGAGCAAAACGCCGGGCTTGCGCTTGCGGTTGCGGAACGCGGCTATCTGTTGCAGCATGGCGAGATTGTCGCCTCCGGTCCGATCGCGGCACTGAAGGACGATCGCCTGATACACGAACTCTATTTAGGGCAGGCTCGCGGGACGAAAACGATCAGCCGCGGCGATCCATGAGCGGCGCAACGTCACTCGGGCCTGTTGCGGAGAATCACCTCCTGAGCCGTTGAGTGTACATGCCACCCCGGTTATTGCACCCGTACAAAGGCGTAGTGGACGTCCTCGTGAGAATCACTGGTGGCTCGCCGCCGGGCGAACGCAAGGACCAAGGTAGGCTTGCCGACTCCATCCATGGTTACGGTGGTCCTCAGACCTGAACCGTTCCGATTGTTGCTAGACCTCACCCGCTTCGAAGGATAAGATAAGTCCCAGCCCAGCGGGAGCATCATCGCTCCGGCTTGACTGGTCAATCGCTTGATCACCGATCGTTTCCCTCTTCAGAACCTCCATCAAAAATAACATGAGAATACGATTCCGGAACGTTCTCCCTCTCCTTTGCTTTACCGCCGCGCTTTTTGTTACCGTGGGACCGGCTGGCGGAAAAGAACTGCGCATCGTCGTCAGCCTCCCCAACATGGCTCATACCTGGAATGCCGCGGCCGCGACTGCCGCTGGCAAGGAAGCCCAGAAGCTGGGTGTAACCCTCATTTTACAGGATGGTCAGGGCAACTCGGCGAAACAGTCCAGTGATATTCGGAATGCCGTGAACCAAGGCGTGGATGGCATCGCCTTGGGTGCAAATGACGCCGAGGCCTTGAGGCCGGCCGTCGACCAGGTCATCGATTCCGGCACCCCCCTCGTTATGTTCGACCGCAACGTAAAAGGCGCAAAGCAGCCACTCGCCTATTTTGGGTTGGATAACGTCAGTGGCGGCGCGGCCATGGCCAAGTACGTCATCCAGAGATTCCCAGACGGCGCGAAGATAGCCTTCTTGACGGGGCAACCCGGCAGCAGCCCCGCCGTCGATCGCGCCAAGGGCGTTCATGCAATCTTGGATCCGGTCGGCGATAAGTACCCCATCATTTTCGAGCAAACCGGGAACTGGATGCGCGACCAGGGATTTAGCCTGACCCGCAACCTGCTGACCGCCCGCGGCAAGCCGGACGCGATTATCGCCTCAAACGACGATATGGCCTTGGGTGTTCTTACGGCCCTTCAAGAGTCCGGTGTTGCACGGGGTGAAGTTGTGGTAATCGGTTGCGATGGCACCCCGGAAGCCCTCGCGAGGATTCGGGACGGCGACTTGGCGGCAACGGTCGAGTACCCGTTGAAGCAGGTGACCATGGCGATGGACGCTCTGGTGGCCTACCTGCGAGAGAAAAAGCCGATTGAAGGGGTGTTGTTGCCGGCGGTTTTGATCGACAAATCGAACCTTAGCTCTGCGGAGAGGTATTCCGAATTGAGGTAAGGACGACATCCGGGCCTCTCCGAAGGGCAGCGTTGCAGCGTTTCCCGTCCTGCGCACCTGTCTCGTTGCCTTTGCCGCTGGCCGTCGGGTCCTCTCAACTCCGCCGGACCCGAACCTTCGTGTCAGACACGATCACAAAGCAGCCTCTCCAGCCCTCCGCGTCATAGGCTCGGAAAACCCAGGATAGGACATTTGTCAACCCGCCTCGCCCCGGCTGCTGCAAGCGAACCAGCACGAGCCCGGCGTGGTTCCCGGGCTGGAACCGTCGCGCGTCCGAGAAATCCAAATCCTGCGTGATGAGCACGCGGCCTTCGGCCTGGCAGCGGTTCCAAATCTCCTGGTCCTTTCGCCCCACCAAGCCTTCCGCGTGGACGGTCTGTACATCGTGCCCCAGCCCCGCGAGAACCCGCACCAGAGACACGGGGATATTCTCGTCGAGTTTGATCTTCACCCGACGGCTGGCGTCACTTGGGTCGGCAAGTCTTCTCTGGCAGAGGCCGCCGCGAAAGCCACCGGAGATATTGTCAAAAGTTGTGTACAGGGTGGTGGCGCATCCTTTTGGCTTACTAAGCGGCTTGTTGATTTTCCATTGCTTCAATCCCGTCTACAAAGTGGGTGCCCT
>JAFAUY010000030.1 GCA_019243005.1 Verrucomicrobiota bacterium
TCGTAATCTCCTACTCTTGTCTTGTTAATCGGGCTGTGGCTCAGCTTGGCTAGAGCGCCACGTTCGGGACGTGGAGGCCGTGGGTTCAAATCCCACCAGCCCGAGGGCAAATGCCACAAATGGAGAGCAGCCATTCGGGCATCCGCGACATCTTCGGCGATAGCGCTCTTCCGCTGCTGCCATTTGTCGCGTTAGCCCAATGCCACAAGCCGAAGGATGCCAGGAACGCCGGTAATAGCGGGCCTTTTATTTGTGGCATTTTTCCGCTTGTGGCATTTGTGGCATTCCTTCCGTGCAGTACCGCCGCAACCCTTCGGCGATGCCACCGGCGTACTCCTGATAAATGTCCTGGTGCCAGGCGTTATCGAACCAGCGCCAGCCTTCGTATTCACCGGCCTGAAACCGTTCGAAAAACGAGCGGCTGTTCATTACGTAGCATTCCGTGTAGATGACCGGACATTCGTACAAGCGGTTGGCGAGGAGGTTGCGTGCCCAGACGTATCCGCTGCTACCCAGCGGGATGGCGTTCGGGCTGTGGTACCGGTAAGGAGGCAGGCCGGTGGCCTGGGCCAGGGCGTGGGCGACCGATTCCGCCAGGGCCAGTTCTTCCGGGTGGGTCTGGCCCAGGAGTTTGAGCAGCATGTCGAAGCGCACGTCGTCGTAGGCGAGTTCCGACGTCGAATAAGCTCCATTGACGAGCAGGTGAAGGTGGTCGGCGTCGACCAGGGTGGGGTGGGCTGGGTCACCCCAGGGTTCGGCGTTGAAGTGCACGCAGATGACCAGGTCCGGCCGGATGACCTCGTTGACGCGCCGGGCCCGTTCATGGATTTCGGCCACACGGTAGAAGAGCCGCTCGGCTTGCCACTCGATCGAATGTTCCTTCAGCGGATCCGCCGGTCCCTGATACGTCGGCGGGATGCTCGAAGGGTTGTTCTCACCGCGAAGCAGTTCCTCAGCGTTCGATTGCAGGTTTCCCGGCCGCAGCTGGGTCAGGGGTTCCGGGCTGGAACGTACCAGGGCGACGTGCGCGCCCAACCGTTCGAGTTGCGGCGCCAGCACCTGCGCTACCCGCAACGTGAGATCACCCTCCCGGATCGGTGCCGCGCCCTCAAACTGAAACCAGCGTTCTTCCATCCGGGCGAAGTCGCCGCCGAGGTGACCCGGATCGATCGCGACGGTGACCCCGGTCAGGGGATGCTCCGGGTCAGTGGCCGGGTGCGGCAACGGTTTCCAGTAGCGCGGCACGGGCTTCGGCGTCTGGCCGGTGCCGGCGAGGGTCAGCGTGACGTTGTGGGTGGCGTCGGCTCGGATCACCACGCCGTCAGCCTGGAGGCGAATCCAGGCCTGTCCGGCGTGGTCCGGGGCGTAGACGTCGTCCAGCCAGCGCCTGAACTGGGTTGCGGTCAGCGAACCGTCGTACGCCTGCAGCCTGCGCCATTCCGGCGGCAACGAGAGCGGGGTGAGCCGCTGGGCGCGTGTGAGCGGGCTTGCCGGCATCAGGAAAACGACGAAGTAGAAAGCGTAAACGTAAAGGCGGCGGAAGAGCATGCAGGTTGCTTGAGCGCAGGGGTGACTTTATATAGGGAGAATTAACCTTTGTGCGGCCATGGTACGACTTCTTTTCCTAGGGGACATTATCGGTGAACCTGGCCGCAAAGCGGTAATCGACCTGCTGCCCAAGCTGAAGGCGAGCTGGGAGCTTGATTTTGTGGTCGTCAACGGCGAAAACGCGGCGGCCGGCCGCGGCATCACCCCGAAAATCGCCATTGATTTGCTCAGGGCCGGAGCGGCGGTCATCACCACGGGCGACCACGTCTGGGACCAGAAGGAAATCATCGGTTTTATCGAGACCGAGCCGCGCCTGCTCCGCCCGGTGAATTATCCGGAGGGCACACCCGGCCATGGTTCAATCGTGCTGGAAACCGCCAAAGGCAAAATCGGCGTGGTCAACGTGCAGGGGCGCACCTACATGCTGCCGCACCTGGAGAACCCGTTTCGGAGCATCGAGTCTGAGATCAAACGGTTGCGCGAGGAAACCAAAGTGATTTTTGTGGATGTCCACGCAGAAACGACGAGCGAAAAGATTGCCCTCGGCCGGTTTCTGGACGGAAAAGTTTCTGCCGTCGTCGGCACCCACACGCACGTCCAGACGGCGGATGAACAGATTTTTCCGGGTGGCACCGCGTTTTTGTGCGACGCCGGGATGTGTGGTCCCATCGAATCGGTTCTGGGACGCGAGATCCAGCCGATCATCCAACGTTTTTACCGCAGCATGCCGGTCACTTTCCCGGTCGCCCGAGGCGAAGTGCGTCTGCACGGCGTGCGGGTCGACATCGACGAAGGGACCGGCTGTGCCCTCCGGATTACCCGTGTCGCTGAGCCGTGGCGTCCGCCCGTGCCGGAGGCTGTCCCCCAAAGACCGAACAACTCGGCCGCGCCCACTGAGCCGACCTTAACGCCGTGAACCGTTCCGGCATGCTGGTTACCCGGCCCGGCTCAGGGGCCGTGCGAGGTGTCAAGAATCCTGTTGACGGGGTAATGCTCTTTGTTAAGTTTCGGGCTCGCTTGACGGACCTTGAGCAATTATTGACCCGCCACGAGCAGGATCGAAACTCGTCGGCCAGGGTCTTTTTGCTCAAAATCCGCAGCGAGCCCTGGCTGATCCCGCAGAGCAGAGCGAGCCGCCGGGAGACAGCACGATGCCCATGTAGCTCAGTTGGCAGAGCACGTCCTTGGTAAGGACGAGGTCACCGGTTCAATCCCGGTCATGGGCTCCATGTCCTGACCAGACAAATTTATTTACTGAAGAGGATTAGTTAGCAGCAAGCAGAAGGAGAAGACCTTAAATGGCTAAGGATAAATTCGAGAGATCCAAACCGCACGTGAACATCGGTACGATTGGACACGTCGACCATGGCAAGACGACGTTGACCGCCGCGATCACGACGATCCTGGCCGAGCGGGGCATGGCGGAAGCCAAGCGTTA
>JAFAUY010000066.1 GCA_019243005.1 Verrucomicrobiota bacterium
CCCGTGATGCTTGTCATGATGGACTTCCATCGTTTTGGCATCAATATGCGGCTCCAAAGCGTTGAAGGGGTAAGGTAAGGGCGGTAGTTCGTAAGCCATAGTTCGACAATGGTTGGTCTTGAAACGCGCGCGCCGAAAGCGCGCGGCGTTCACTTGAGCAACCTAGAGCACGTCCGCGGAAAGCGTCAAACCGGCAGGCGTTGATCTCAAGGCGGTGCTTACGCGCGGTCAAAAAGGTCAAGCTGACCGTCGTACATGAGCCGTTCCTCGACGGTTTGGAACGTGCGCACATCCGGTTCACCGGAGTCCGCCTGCCCGGGGCCGGCCACCTCGCGCTCAAGCTGCCGCAGGCGGGCGTAAAGCAATTCCGCCGCGGCGATGTGCATCGGCTGGCCGCAACGCGCGCTGTGGTTGCGAAGTAATTGCACCAGTTCCTCATCGAGGATGATCTGCAGAAAGCTTTTATTTTCTTCTTTCAGGCGCGCACGGCGCCGGCGTTGCGCATCCCTTAACTGTTGACGCCTTTTTTTTTGCTGCTGAGAGGAAACCTGCGCCATAGACGGAAGGAGAGGGGCACCGATGATAGTGCGCGTGCTCGCCGAGGTCGAGGGCGAATGGAAGCGCCCGAGAAGAGAATCTTTGAAAAGCAAAACCGACCGCCGCCGCGACCGGAATTTTCGTGCTCACCGCTCCGAATATGACAGGATTATGGAGTTCACCATATTTAAACGTACCATCCATAACGCCATGACCGTACCCGGGCGGCTCATTTCCGGCTCTGCAGCCATGCGGCAAAACCCGCCGGACGGGAACGCACCGCCCCGCTGGACTTTCACCGGTTCTTACATTACATGGCACGATTGTGTTACCACTCACCTTCTCGTCTGCACTTCCCGCCGACCGCCGCGACGAACTGGAGGAGTTGATGTTTTTCCACCCTGAACAAGGTGAACACACGGCCAGCATCAATGCAGCGATCGAAGCGTACGGGTTTCCGAAGATCCTGCAGGAGGATGGTTCTCTGCGCATCGGCATCGCCGGTCTGGATGTCCAGACGCTGTACGCGTTCGTGCCGCGGGGTTCGACCCAGGAATTGGCCGGGGTGACGGTCTACACCCGCACCTCGGACGACACGCTGGTGCTGCTGCATATGGCCGTTAAACCCGAATTCAGCTTTGCGAGCGGCTACCGCAACGAGTTGGTGCTTCCGCGCATGCTCGGGCAGCTGCGAGTGATTGCCAAGCGAATCAAAGGCATCAAGCGGCTCTCCATCGTTTACGCCGACCATCGGGAAGTGCGTCCCCTGTCGCAAGCCGGATGAAGCTGTCGGAGGTCACCGATTTTCTGAATGGTTACCTGGGCATATCTGAAATCCAGGATTATCCAAATGCCCTCAACGGGCTTCAGTTGGAAAACGACGGTCGCGTCGGCAAACTTGGCGCCGCGGTTGATGCCTCAGAGCCGGTGTTGCGGGCTGCCATTGAGGCGCAGGTTGATCTTTTGATGGTGCACCATGGCCTTTTCTGGGGGGGCCTCACCCGTATGGTCGGATCCGTTTACCGCAAATTCCATCTCGCGATGGCGGGCAACCTGGCCGTTTACAGTGCGCACCTGCCTTTGGACCTGCACCCCGTAGTTGGTAATAACGTATTGCTCGCCCAACGCCGTGGTTGTGCGGACCTTAAACCGTTTTTTATCGAACGCGGGGTGGCCATTGGGGTTGCCGCGGAAATTTGCCTGGCGCGGGATGAGTTGGTCCGAAGGCTGGAGCAAACCCTTCAGCGAAAGGTGTGGATGGCAGCGGCGGGACCCGCCGAGATTCATCGGGTGGGGATCGTTACGGGCGGGGCAGGCGCCGAGGTCGGCAAGGCGGCGGCGGAAGGCGTTGACACGTTCGTCACGGGGGAGGGACCACATCACACCTTCGGCTTGGCCGAAGAGCTCGGGGTTAACCTGATCTACGGCGGCCATTATGCGACGGAGACTTTCGGAGTCTGCGCCCTGGGAGAGATGCTGAGTCAAAGACTGGGTGTGCCCTGGGTGTTTCTCGATCATCCCTCCGGACTTTGATCGCCATGGGGAAAGTGGCCCGTTCCTTTTTTCAGACTGACCCTTTGACCTGCGCCCGAGCGTTGATCGGTTGTGAGCTGGTCTGGGGTCCGACCGCGGGGATCATTGTCGAGACGGAGGCCTACTCGGAAATCGGTGACGAGGCGTGTCACACGTTTCTCCGCCGGCATGCACGTGCCTTCATTCGAGACCATCCGGCCGGATCGCTTTACGTGTACCTGAATTATGGGGTGCACTGGCTGTTGAACCTGCTCGTACGCGGCGGTGGCGCGAACGGTTTCGTGCTGATCCGCGCACTCCAGCCGGGTTCCGGTCTGGAACTCATGCGCCAGAGGCGCCGGACCGATAAGCTCGAGGCGTTGTGTTCGGGCCCGGGCAAGTTGACCCAGGCACTGGCGATCGATGGCAACATCCACGGCAAAGATCTTTTCGCCCTGCCGGATGCCGCCGTTTATTCCCGGCGGGGCGAGCCTGAGATTGAAACCGACCAACGTATCGGCATTACCAAATCGGCGGCGCTCGAGTGGCGTTTTCTGGCCAAAGGGTCGCGTTTCGTCAGCGTAGGCAAAGCCCGCCCCAGAGAGGTCTGAGGCGGGTACAAATCCTCCATCCCAAACCTCGGTACGACTACAGCTAAAAGGTTTGGGTAAGGCCGAGACCTTATTTGGAGTAACCGGTTGTAGGTGCAGCCGGTGGGGGCGGCGGCGGCTGTTCCTTTTTACACGCAGAAACGCCCAGCACCGCAGTGGCCAGCGCCACTAAAGTCAAGTACTTTACAAGGTTCATTCAGTCTCGCCTCCTTTCTTAGCTAGCAGCTAACCCGTATTAGGCTGAACCCCTGCCGGACACAAATCGATTTTTCCATTTTGTCACACGGCGTGCCCGCCGTGTGACCGAACCCTACCCGTTACCCGTTTACCAGCTACCCGTCACCGGGTGTGATGACGACCTCCGTGCCCGGTTCGACCTCGTTGAAGAGCCGGTCGATGTCCGCGTTGGCCATCCGGATGCAGCCGTGACTGGCCGGGCTGGCCAGCAGAGCTTCCTGGTTGGTTCCATGAATGTAGATGAACCGCTCTTTGGTATTGGCATTGTGCGCCTCCAGGCCGTTCAACCAGAGGATGCGGGAGGTGATCAAGTCAGGTTCGGACGTCCAGTCCGGCTCCTCGGAGACAACCGGTTTGCGTCCCCGGAAGACCGTGTTCAGCGGTTGATCGCCTCCGACCTTTTCCGCGATTTCAAACCGGCCCAGGGGCGTTTTGAAACTCCCGGGTTCACAGCCTGCGCCGAAGCGCGAGCTGGAGATCGGATAACTTTGAAGCACTTCCTCCCCGCGACACAGGTAAAGCCTTTGCCGGTCGAGACGAATCACGATCTTGAGTGGCGTCATACTTGTTTTAAAGTGCTGGCGGTATGGGCAAGCATTTCACGGTAGCGATTGTCGGCGCAACGGGTGCCGTCGGAATCGAACTTCTGCGGCTATTGGAACAGCGGGCGTTCCCGGTGCGCGGCTTGAAGTTGCTTGCCTCCCCCCGATCGGCGGGTAAACGCCTGCGTTTTCGAGGGGAGGAATTGCCGGTGGAAGCGTTGTCGGGCGAGTCATTCAAGAACGTCGATTTTGCCCTCTTCAGTGCCGGTGCGTCCACGTCGAAAGTATTTGCCCCGCTCGCGGTGAAGGCGGGGACGACGGTCATCGATAATTCCTCGGCGTTTCGGATGGAGCCGGAGGTGCCCCTGGTGGTGCCGGAAATAAATGCTGACGACGTTCGCCATCACGCGGGCATCATCGCGAATCCGAATTGCACGACCATCATCAGCTTGATGGCCCTTTGCCCGCTGCACCGCGCCTTTGGTTTGAACCGCGTCCTTGCGGCAAGTTACCAGGCCGTTTCGGGGGCGGGCGCAAAGGGGATCATCGAATTGAAAGCGCAGGTCGAGGCGGGAGGCGAGCATGCACCGGTCGCCGCCGTCTTCCCGCATCCGATCGCCTTCAACGTCATCCCTCAGGTGGATGTCTTCCTGGCGGACGGGTACACGAAGGAAGAGCACAAATTCGTTAACGAAAGTCGCAAGATCCTGCATCTGCCGGAGCTGCGTGCTTCCATCACGTGCGTGCGCGTACCCGTTTACCGGTCGCATGCCGTCGCCGTGCACGCCGAATTCCGCAACCCCGTGTCGGTTGACCGGGCAAGGGACGTTGTCGCCAAATTTCCGGGCGTCCGGCTGGTTGACGAGCCGGGTGCGGGCAAATACCCGGTTCCGTTGGCCACCTCAGGAAATGACGATTGCCAAGTAGGCCGTATCCGGCTCGATTCTGCGCTGGACAACGGGTTGGCGTTCTGGGTCTGCGGCGACCAATTGCTCAAAGGTGCCGCGTTGAACGCCGTCCAAATTGCCGAACTCCTGGTTTGAGGCGGTTCGCTCAGACCCGCCTCGAACCATGCGGATGGCGGGCCTCCGGCTTCAAAGGGGGGCCACGCCGTTCGCTACCCGTGAGCGCGCTCTGGCGGCCGCCCTTTCGCCGTATCGACCGGCGGCACGTGCTTCTTCAAGAATTGCTCCATCGCTTCGTAGAAGGAGAAGCGGTTCTCCTCGTTGTGGAAACCATGGCCTTCGTTTTCCTTGACCATGTATTCGACATCAACGCCCCGTTTTTTTAACGCTTCCACGATCTGGTTCGACTCGGCGATGTTCACCCGGGGATCTTTGGCGCCCTGAGCCACGAAAAGCGGTGCCTTGATCTTATCCGCGTTCAGAGCCGGGGAATGCTGCAGAAACCATTCCTTATCCTGATCCGGGTTTCCGACCATCGCGTACATCATTTCCAGCTGCGGTTTCCAGTAAGGTGGGATGGTCTTAAGGAACGTGAAAAGGTTGGACACGCCGACGTAGTCGACCCCGGCCGCGTACAAGTCGGGCGTCTTGACGAGACCTTCCAGGGTGGCATACCCGCCGTAGCTGCCGCCGTAGATCGCAACGCGTTTTGGGTCGGCAACGCCCTGCTTGATCAACCATTCCGCGCCGTCGGTGATGTCGTCCTGCATCGTCCCGCCCCACTGCTTGAAACTGATGTCCCAGAATTTCCGTCCGTAACCCGTCGAACCGCGGTAATTTACCTGGAGAACCGCGTAGCCACGGTTGGCCAGGAACTGGACTTCGGGATCAAAACCCCACGTATCGCGGGCCCACGGTCCGCCGTGCACGTTGACGATCACCGGCAGGTTTTTCGGTGCGGCGCCTTTCGGCAAGGTAAGATAGCCGTTGATCGTCAGACCGTCGCGTGCCTGGTAGCTGATCGGTTTCATCCCGGCTAACTCATCCGGGTTCAGCCAGGGGGCACGATCGGCCAGTTTCGTCAACTCATCCGCTTTGACGTCGTACAGATAAAAAGTGCCCAGCGAACGGTCGCTCAACGTGCGCACGACAAAGCGGTCTTCCGCCTTGTTGGAGGAAATGACTGATACTTCCATCCCCGGTAACCTGGCTTCGAGTCGCTTGAAGATGTCTTCCGCTTCCCGGTCAAAAAACTTGCGTTCCGTCTTCCAGGTCGTGTACACGGCCGAGGTCAGCACCTTGCGTTTGTGGGAATAGTTCAGACCCGAGACGTCGACCTCCGGGTTTTCGTAAAGGACCTGCGTTTCTTTGGCTGCATCCAGGTCGAACTCGACCACGGCGGCTTTGTCCCGCCCGAGATTGGAAACCCCATAGAGGTTTTTGTTATCGAAAGTGAAGAATTCCGGATCAAACGATTCCTTGAAGTTCGTCGTCAGGATGGGCTTCCAGGCGTCCGCGTCCGATTTGCGGTAAAGCAGGCTGGTGTTGACCCCATCGGTCGTCGTCGCGACCCGGATCCGGCCGTCGTGGTCCGTAACCCAGCTGGCGATGTTGCCCGGGTTTTCCGCCAGGAGTTTCAGCTCGCCGGTTTCAACGTTCAGCCGGTAGGCATCAAAGACCTCCTTATCCCGTTTATTGAGCGCCACGATGACGTCCGTCGGATGGTCCTCGAGGTCGTCGATGACTTCCGCCCGGGCGCCTTCGAATGGCGTAAGGTCCCGGGCTTGTTTGCCGTCCCGATCTACGGCGAACAGGTGAAAGTTTTCATCGCCGCCATTATCCTTGAGGAACAGGATGTATTGATCGCCTTTCCAGAAATAGGCGGTCACGTCGCGGTCGGTCACCGAGGTCAACCGTTTTTCCTCACCGCCCTGCCGGGGTCGAATAAACACGTTGAGCCGGTTTTCGTAAGGCCTGACGAACGCCAGGTCATTACCGCTCGGCGAGAGTTGAAACCCGGCTATTTCCGGGTTGCGGAAGAAGTCGCGTAACGGAATCTGTGGGGGGAGGGGGTTGCTGGATGAGGCCTGGGACAGGTTCGTCATGGAAAATAAGGCCAACAATACGATGATTCTCATAAAAAAAGCTGCGGTCCGCTCGGCGAGCCCTTGCCACCGGTCACGCAGGCGGCCGTCGACTGCGATTACGCCAAGAGGTAACGCACTCCGGTCCTGGAGACAACTCGCGCCATGGCCCTGCTCAGTTTAATCTACGATTCCGCCTGCGCCGGGTACGAAGCGCCGTTTCACCCGGAAAGCCCTGTCCGTGTTCTCGCCACGGCCGGTTACCTGCAGGCTCAGAGGCAGGATGCCTTATGGACGCAGCCCGTCATTGCCTCAGAAGTCGATCTGCTGCGGGTCCACACTCCGGCCCACCTCCGGCGGTTGCACCAACCGCGCGACTTCGATGCCGATACCCCTTACTACGAGGGAATCGAGATGCACGCGCGACGAGCCGCCGGAGGCGCGCTGGTGGCGGTTGATGAAGCCCTGCGGGGACACGCCGCCTTTTCTTTGTCGCGTCCGCCCGGCCACCACGCGACGGCGGATCGGGCGATGGGTTTCTGTTACCTGAATTCGATTGCGATCGCCGCCCGTTACGCCCTGGAGCACGGTTGCGCGCGCGTCGCCATCTGGGACTTTGACGCGCACCACGGAAACGGTACGGAGGCGGTGGTGGCAAATGATGGTCGGATCCGATTTGCGTCGGTGCACCAGTACCCGGGTTATCCCGGGACCGGTACGAGCAATTTGGCCAACGTTTCAAACTGGCCGATCCCGCCGATGAGCGATCCCGATACCCACGTGCGCGCCGTCCGGGATGCCCTCGAAGGGTTGCTGGCGTTTGACCCGGAGCTCCTGCTGGTCTCAGCCGGTTTCGACGCGTTTGCCGGCGACCCGATCACCCAAATGACCCTGGAACGACATCATTTCGAGCAGTTCGGTACGTGGCTGGCCGGTCTCCGGATTCCGGTTGCGGCCGTGCTGGAGGGCGGGTACAGCCGCGAGTTGCCGGTGCTCGTCGCGTCCTTTCTGAACGGATGGGCGCCGCCTGCGAACAAGGTGGGATGCGCCGGATAGTATAATGCTGTATTGTGTCGTATAATACCCCCCCCATGAATCAGCCATCCCCCCCCAATCCAGCCCACGTGCCGGGCACGACCAGAGGCGAAGAAATGGTCCTCAAAAAAGGTAGAGAAGGCGGCCGCGGCGGCCACAAGACTTATCGGGAAGCCAGGGACTCGACCGGGATAAATCCCGAAGGTCGCCGGCCGATCCACCCCGCCATGCCTCACATCCCGCCGGCGTGATACCGCGGCCACAGCGGAGGTGGCGGGCACGGCGAATCGACAGAAAAACAGATTATCCGCAGAGCACGTACAGCACGCAGAAAAGAAATCCATCCACAGATTACGCAGATTACACAGATTAAGGGCCCACGGTGGGCCTAGCGTTTCCCTTACCCAGCACCCGGTACTCGACGCCTGACACTCGCCACTGCCCTCTTCATTTGTGGCATTTTTCCGCTTGTGGCATTTGTGGCATTTTACCCGTTACCCTCATGGAGGAGTCCCCCCTCAACGTGCTACGCCGGTTCGCAAAACCTCGCGCCGCGGCTCACCCGGTTGCGCCGGAGCGGTGCGAACTGTGCCGCGCCGTCCTGCCCGCGTCTCATCGCCACCTTCTGGAGGTGGCCAGCCGTCAGGTCATCTGCGCGTGCGATCCGTGCGCATTGCGGTTTGAGGGCGTCATCGGCGGCCGGTTCAAATTGATTCCCCGTGATCCGCGTGCCTTGCCCGGGTTCCGGTTATCGGACGCGCAGTGGGCGAACCTGGCCATACCGATCGGCCTCGCGTTTTTCTTCTTCAGTACGCCGGAAGGGAAGATGACCGCGATGTATCCCAGCCCGGCGGGTGCGACCGAGTCGCTGCTGCCGTTGACCGCATGGGAGGAGTTGGTTTCCGAGAACCCGCCGCTCGGCCGGATGGAGCCGGATACCGAAGCGCTGCTGGTTAATCGATTGGGACCCACACCCAGCCATTACGTCGTCCCGATCGACGCCTGCTACGAACTCGTCGGGCTCATTCGTCTGTATTGGCGGGGTTTGTCCGGCGGCGACGACCTGTGGCGGGAAATAGGTGCATTCTTCGCCCGGTTGGAGCGGCAGGCCGGCGGCCTCCGGGAGGGAGCCCGTGCCTGACCTCGGTTTTCGGATCACCGGTGCAGAGCCGGCCGCGCGCGGCTTGACGCCGCTGCTGCATTTCAAGCTGGAGATTACCAGTACCCCCTCTACCGAAAGGATTTACGCCCTCATTCTCCAGGCCCAGCTTCAAATTCAGTGCCCGCAGCGCCGTTACAACGATCAGGAAAAAGAGAAGCTGCTCGAACTCTTCGGCACGCCTGACCGCTGGGGCCAGACGCTCCGGAACAAACTCTGGACGCATACCGGCGCGTCGCTGGGCCAGTTCAGCGGCCGCGCCGAAACGGTCCTTCCGGTCCAGTGCACCTATGACTTGAACGTGATCGCCACGAAGTACTTTCAGGGGCTCGAAACCGGCGAGGTGCCGCTCCTTTTCCTGTTCAGTGGAACGGTCTTTTATGCCGGACCGGAAGGGCAGCTGCAGGTGCAGCCAATCCCCTGGGACAAAGAGTGCACTTTCCGGCTGCCTCTGGAGGTGTGGCAACTAATGATGGAACGGCACTACCCGAATAGTGCCTGGATCGCCCTGCACCGGGACGTTTTTGAGCGGCTGTGCGCGTATCGGCGCCGGCACGGCTTCGCGACCTGGGAACAGGCCATCGAGCAACTGTTACCGGCAGAGCGCGAAACGAACGCCCACACCGGAGCGTGAAGGGCAACAATGAGGTTCGATCGATGAGCGACGGCGCGTCAGCGGACAAAGTTGATAAAATCGTCGATGCCGTGCTCTACGAGGGTTACATCCTTTATCCTTACCGGCCGGGTTCAAAAAAGAATCGGACGCGGTTTACCTTCGGCCGCGTTTACCCGGAGGCGTACAGCGTCTCCCAACGCGGTGCCGAGCCATTCATGATGCAAACCGAATGCCTGGTCCGGGCTCGAACGAACGCGCCTGCGCTCGAATTGAGCGTCCGGTTTTTGCAACCGGTGGCGCGTGAAGTTGGCGTGCCGCCCGCGCCGTTGCCGTTGCCGGATGGGTCTGGCCATTGCGAGCCGGCGTTGGTGCCTGAACTGCGGGTGGATGACAAAATTTACCAGAGCTGGCAGGAGGCCATCGAACGCCGGGTTAGTTTCCCGCCGCAGGACCTCCGCGTCCTCGCCGCACGCCCGCAGACGGTCGAATTTTCTTTCGTGGCATCGCGAACGCTCGAGCCGATTTACGACTGCCGGAACCAGGTTGCCGGAGTGATCGTTCGGCGGCAGGCCGGACTGAGCGGCACCGTCGCCATAACCGCTGAACCGGTCGATGCGGAGGTTTTCAAACTCAGGGTGAGCATTGCCAACCGCACACCGGTGGCACCCTCGGACCTCGATGATCAGGATGCAGTCCTGATGCGGACGTTGGCTTCGACCCACACGATCCTTTACGTCTCTGGTGGCGATTTCTTTTCCATGACGGACCCGCCCGCGGCGTACGCGGATGCGGCCGGCCGCTGTAAGAACGTCGGGACCTGGCCGGTGCTCGTCGGGCAAAAAGGTGAGACCGGTACCATCCTCTCCTCACCGATCATCCTTTACGACTACCCCGAAATCGCCCCGGAAAGCCCGGGTGACCTCTGCGACGGCACGGAAATCGACGAGATTCTTACCTTGCGAATCATGACCCTGACCGAAGCGGAGAAAAATGAAATGCGTCACGTCGACCAGTACGCCCGGCAAATTCTGGAACGAACCGAAAAGCTGGGCCCGGATGAGTTCTGGAAAATGCACGGCGTGATGCGCGACGCCGCCGCGTTCGGTGAAGACTTTTTCAATCCCTCAATACCCGTGGAAAGCATTTCCGTCGGCGGGATCCGTCTCCGCAAAGGTGACCGGGTCCGCATCCGGCCGAAGGGCCGGGGAGATGTGATGGATCTGGTGCTGGCGGGAAAGGTCGCCACGATCGAAGCGGTCGAGCAGGACGCCGAAAACCGCGTCCACCTGGCGCTCGTGTTGGACGACGATCCCGGCAAAGACCTCGGCATGATGCGCCAGCCCGGCCACCGGTTCTTTTACGCGCCCGACGAAGTCGAACCCGTGCAGGCAGAAGGCTGAATATGCGCATCCTCGTCGCCGGCATCGGCAATATTTTTATGGGAGACGACGCATTCGGCGTTGAGGTCGCAAACGAGCTGGGCCGCCGCAAGTTACCGGACGGGGTGCTGGTGCGCGATTTCGGCATCCGCAGCTACGATCTCGCCTACACGATGATGGACGGCTATGAGGCGACGATCCTCGTGGATGCAACCCCCCAAGGCCAGCCGCCGGGCACGATCTACCTGATCGAACCGGACCTGAACGCCCTGAACAACCTCGAAGATGAAGCGGTCAATGCCCACAGCATGAACCCGGTGCGCGTGCTGCAGATGTTGCGGGCGTTCGGCGCCCGTCCTGGCCGGCTCTACCTGGCCGGTTGCGAGCCGGACGTTCTCGAGACGGAAGAAATCGGCCTGAGCGAGCCCGTGCGCGCAGCAATCCCGCGAGCCGTGGCCATGATCGAATCGTTGATTGACGACCTTGTCCGGGCGGACCGGGCCGCGGCGCTGGTTCATCCGGATCGGAAAGGAGGTGATTCCTGTGGGACAGTGGACCAAAGGTGAATCGGCGGTTGGCCTGCTGCTGATCCTGGCGGCGATCGCGATCGCGATGAACCTGCCGGAGCTGCGGCGCTACCTTCAGATTCGAAGCATGTGACTTACTGGCTCTCAGGCGCCTCGCCGGTGGCGATCGCGCCGCAGGGATGATTGGGGCCGATGGGCAACGTGGCCCCGATCAGTTCGACCCGCGACGTCATTAGAAAACATTCGCAACCATGCGACGGAGCTGCTATCAATAACAGAGGCGATTCTCCCCCCTTAACTTCCTAACTTCCCAGGAGACCCTTTTATGGAAACTGTGCAAATCGGCGCGCATCGTCCGCCCGACGTTAAAGAAATCCATATCGTCTGGATGACCACTGGCCTCAGCTGCGACGGAGATTCGGTGTCTACCACCGCCGCGACGTTGCCCAGTATTGAAGACGTCCTGCTGGGCGCCATTCCGGGACTCCCAAAGGTTTACCTGCATAACCCGGTTCTCGCTTACGAGGTCGGAGACGATTTCATGCAGTATTGGTTTCAGGCGGCGGCAGGCAAGCTCGACCCGTTTGTGCTGGTGCTCGAAGGTTCTCTGCCGAACGAGAAGATCAAATCGGAAGGTTACTGGGCCGCGATGGGCACCGATCCCGATACCGGCCAGCCGATCACGACGAACGAGTGGGTCGACCGGCTCGCACCGAAGGCGATCGCCGTCATCGCAGCCGGGACGTGTGCGACCTACGGCGGCATTCACGCGATGCAGGGGAACCCTACCGGCGCCATGGGCCTGGCGGATTACCTCGGCTGGAAATGGCGGTCAAAGGCCGGTATTCCCATCGTAAACGTGCCGGGTTGCCCCGTGCAACCCGACAACATGATGGAAACGGTGCTCTACCTCCTTTATCAGGCGGCAGGGCTGGCGCCGATGATCCCTCTGGACGAACAGTTGCGCCCGACCTGGCTTTTCGGCAAAACCGTGCACGAAGGGTGTGACCGCGCCGGGTACTACGAGCAGGCCGACTTCGCGAACGAATATGGCTCGCCCAAGTGCCTGGTTAAGATCGGCTGCTGGGGGCCGGTGGTAAACTGTAACGTGACGAAGCGAGGCTGGATGGACGGCATTGGCGGTTGCCCTAACGTCGGCGGGATTTGCATCGGCTGCACCATGCCTGGTTTTCCGGACAAGTTTATGCCGTTCATGGATGCGCCCCCGGGCGCAGCGCTGTCGACCAACGTGGTAACCCTGTGGGGTGGGGTGATTCGCGCCTTGCGCGGCCTGACTAACCGAACCGTGAATAAAGAACCGAAGTGGCGGCACCCGCGCGCCGAACTAACGACCGGATACACGCCCAAGTATTACGGCCGAAGCTAAGTTAAATCGTTTTAAAATCAAGTTAAGGCTATGGAAACCGCCGTCCTTCCCTCTGAGCAGAAAGCCGCCGAATCCGGCAACATCGTGGAAATGTCCTGGGACCCGATCACCCGCATCGTCGGGAGCCTCGGCATCTATACAAAAATCGATTTTGACGCCAAGAAGGTTGTCGAGTGCTACAGCACCTCCTCCATTTTCCGCGGCTACTCCATCTTCATGAAGAATAAGGACCCGCGGGATACCCATTTTATCACCAGCCGGATTTGCGGCATCTGCGGCGATAACCACGCGACCTGCTCCGTCTATGCGCAGAACATGGCGTACGGGATCAAACCGCCCGCCCTGGGTGAGTGGATCATCAATCTGGGCGAAGCGGCGGAGTACATGTTTGACCACAACATCTTCCAGGATAATCTGGTCGGCGTTGATTTCTGCGAGATGATGGTCAAGGAGACCAACCCCGGGGTTTGGGAGAAGGCAAAGCAAACGGAGGCACCGCACGCGAAGGACCACGGTTACCGGACGATCGCCGACATCATGACGGCGCTCAACCCGTTCGAGGGCGAGTTCTATCGGGAAACGCTGCAGGTCAGCCGGATGACGAGGGAGATGTTCTGCCTGATGGAAGGCCGCCACGTGCATCCCTCGACGCTCTATCCCGGTGGAGTCGGCACCGTGCCGTCCATTCAGGTTTTTACCGATTACCTCGTCCGGCTGATGAAGTACGTGGAGTTTATGAAGAGGGTGGTACCGCTCCACGACGACCTGTTCGACTTTTTCTACGAAGCCTTGCCGGGTTATGAGGAAGTCGGGCGCAGGCGAATCCTGCTTGGCTGCTGGGGTTCGTTCCAGGATCCCGACGTTTGCGATTACAACTATCGCACGATGAACGAGTGGGGGAAGGCGATGTTCGTTACGCCCGGCATCATCGTGGATGGCGAGTTAGTCACGACCAACCTCGTCGACATCAACCTTGGCATTCGCATCCTGCTCGGATCATCTTATTACGAAGATTGGGAAAATTCAGAGACCTTCGTCACCCACGACCCATTGGGCAACCCGGTCCACAAAAAGCATCCGTGGAATCAGACCACGATCCCGAAACCGCAGCGGCGTGACTTTAACGGCAATTACACGTGGGTCATGTCGCCGCGCTGGTTCGACCAGCGCACGGGCGATCATCTCGCGCTCGATACGGGCGGCGGCCCCATCGCCCGATTGTGGGTCACGGCGCTGGCGAAACTGGTCGACTTCGGATACGTAAAATCGACGGGCAACAGCGTCAAGATCCTGCTGCCGAAGACCGCGACGAAGCCTGAAGTCGAGTTCGAATGGAAGATCCCGAAGTGGAGCAACGCCCTTGAGCGTGACCGTGCCCGCACGTATTTCCAGGCGTACGCGGCTGCCTGCGCGCTCTACTTCACGGAGAAAGCGATGAAGGAGGTGCTTGCCGGCCGGACCCAGACGTTTACTCCCTTCAAGGTGCCCGACGAAGCCATCGGGTGCGGTTTCCATGAAGCGGTTCGCGGCGTTCTATCGCATCACATGGTGATCCGCGGCGGAAAGGTTGCCAACTACCATCCGTACCCGCCCACGCCGTGGAACGCGAACCCGCGCGACATCTACGGCACCCCCGGCCCTTACGAGGACGCGGTGCAAGGTACGCCGATCTTTGAAGAAAACGGGCCCGAGAACTTCAAGGGCATCGACATCATGCGCACCGTGCGCAGTTTTGATCCGTGCCTGCCGTGCGGCGTTCACATGTATTTGGGCAATGGCAAAGTCCTCAAACAACTCCACACCCCGACGGCCCTGATGGGTCTGGCCAAAAAATAGGCCACGCAGCCGGTCCAGGCTGATCCATCCATCTCTCCATTTATTTTACCATGATTCAGATCATCGAAGCGGTTCCCGAAGAGATTTACGACATTGAACTGGAGCATAGCCTGCTCGAAGCGAATGCGAGGCTGGCTCGCGAGAACCGGGCGCTGCTTGATCAACATGGAATCAAGGCGATCGACTTCATGGGCGCGATCGGTTCCGGCAAGACGACCCTGATCGGCCGCATGGTCGAGAAGCTGAAAGACCGGCTCGGCGTCGCCGTCTTCAACGGCGACGCCACGACGAGCAATGACGCCGACCTCATTGCAGGACAGGGTGTTCCCGTGGTGCAGATCGCCACCGTGAACGGCTGCCATCTGGATGCCAACCTCGTCGGCAAAGCGCTGCGCAAGGTCGATCTCGATAAACTGGAACTGATTTTTATCGAAAACATCGGCAACCTGATCTGCCCCGCCGAGTTCCCCCTCGGCTCGAGAGCGCGTGTGGTCGTTGTCAGTGTAACCGAAGGGCCCTACATGGTCCGGAAGCATCCCCACATGTTTCTGGGTGCGGCGCTCGTCGTTATCAACAAGATCGATCTGGCCGGTGCGATGAACGTAAGTGTGGAGGACCTGACGCGCGACGTCCACACGCTCAAACCGGACATCAAGGTCATTCCCACCAGTTGCAAAACGGGTGCCGGCCTGGATGAGGTTGCCGCGGCGCTCCTCCATGCATGAGCTTTCCATCGCTTCGTCCCTTGTGGAAGGCGTCCTGGCGTTTGTGGACCGACACCGCGTGAGTAAGGTGCTTGCCGTCCGGCTGGCGGTCGGAGAGTTGACCTGCGTGGAGACGGAGCAACTGCGGTTCTGCTACACGGCCGTCACCCGGGAGACCGCGATCGCGACGGCAACGCTCGAGATCGATCAGGTTGAAGCCCTGGTCAGGTGTTCCCATTGTGCCTACGAGGGGTCGCCTAAATACTGGGACGACGCCTTGTCCGGTACGGCGGTCCCGACCTTGCAATGCCCGGAATGCGGAAGGGCGGCGGAGCCGACCCAAGGGCATGAATGTTTGATCAAAGGCATCCGGTATGTCCCTTAACGGCACCAACGGCAGTAAACCTACGGTGGATGACCTGAATCACCACGGTCAGAAGATTCAGGAGCTTATCGCCCGGATTGACTCCCTGGCCGACCCCAAAGCGGGCGCGCTCCTCCAGGAGTGCATGGAAACGGTACTGGCATTCTACGGTGAGGGCTTGGCCCGGATTCTTGAGGTCGTGAGAGGCGCCGGGCCGGATGGAGAACGGATTTGCGACGCGCTCGGCCGCGACGCCGTCGTGCGCGGATTTCTGCTCATTCACGGGCTGCATCCTCTGAGCCTGGAGGCCCGCCTGCACGAGGCGCTCGATAAGGTGCGTCCCTACCTGAAGAGCCACGGCGGTAACGTTGAACTGATCCGTCTGCGGGACGACGTGGCTCAGCTCCGGCTGATCGGCCATTGTGAAACCTGCCCCTCTTCTGCGGTGACGCTGGAACTGGCGCTCCGGCAGGCCATCGAAGAAGCGTGCCCCGACCTTGCAGGCTTCGAAGTCGAAGGCGTGGAGATGCCGGCGCCGGACCGCGCTCCGCCTGCGGGGAGCGTGCCGCGGGACTGGATGGTGATTGAGGGGGCCGGCGAACTTCCGGCCGGAGGACTGATGCCCGTTCAGACGCCCGGCCCGGCGCTGGTGATCTGCAAGGCAGACCGGGACCTCTACGCTTACCGTGATCGATGCCCCGCCTGTAACCTGCCGCTCCATCTGGGGACCCTCTGCGACGGGCTTCTCAGCTGCCGCGCAGGCCATCGTTATAACGTGCGACAGGCGGGTCGCAGCGTCGATGGCGCGGGCCTGCATCTCGATCCGTTCCCGCTTCTCGTCGAAGGCGGGGTGGCCAGGGTGGCCCTGCAGGCGGAAGGCGGTCCGCGCGCGGCTCCGCTAGGTTCGGCCGTTTCATAAGGAGGTTTGTTCAGGTGGATGGGTTGATGAACCGTTTTCTAAATGCCCCACCCGGTTTTGCCCCGAGGGGACAGCCGGCAAGGTGGCGGGTGGCGGTTTTCGTCCCGGAGGGACGGTCGATAGTAGCCAGGGAATTTAGTCCTACCCGTTACGCGTTACCCGCTAACCGTTACTCGCCACCGACATGAATACCGAGCGGGCAAAACTGACGGTGCGCGGGGCGGTGCAGGGAGTCGGATTCCGGCCGCACGTTTACCGGTTGGCAACGGAGCTGCACCTTAACGGCTGGGTGTTGAACTCGGCGCAGGGTGTCTTTATCGAGGTGGAAGGCCTTGCGCCTGTGCTCCGGCAGTTCCTGCAACGCCTGGGAAATGAAAAGCCGCCCCGCGCCGTGATCCAGAGCATGGAGGTTTCGTTTCTGGACGCGGTCGGGTACCAAGCTTTTGAGATTCGCTACAGCGATGATCACGGTGAGAAAACGGTGCTCATTCTCCCCGACATCGCTACCTGCGCAGATTGTTTGAGCGAAATTTTTGAACCCGGCAACCCGCGTTACCGGTACCCTTTCACCAACTGCACCAACTGCGGGCCGCGCTTCAGCATCATCGAAAAACTGCCTTACGATCGTCCGAACACCTCGATGGGACGGTTCACGATGTGCCCAGAGTGCGATCGCGAATACCACGACCCGCAGAACCGGCGTTTTCACGCGCAGCCGAATGCGTGCCCGCGTTGCGGCCCGCAACTGGTGCTCTGGAACCCGAACGGCGCCGTTCTCGCGCGGCGTGATGAGGCTTTGAATCTGGCTGCCGCTACGGTGCGCGCAGGGAACATTCTCGCGCTTAAAGGCATCGGCGGCTTCCAATTAATGGTGGACGCGCGCAGCGAGCAGGCCGTGAGGCGGTTGCGTGAGCGCAAACGGCGCGAGGAGAAACCGTTTGCGTTGATGTACCCCTCACTCGAGGCGGTGCGGGGGAACTGCCACGTGTCGGGCTTGGAGGAACGGCTCCTGCTCGCACCCGAATCGCCGATCGTGCTGCTGGACCGCAGGCTGGCTGCGACGCCGTGGCTGGCGCCCTCCATCGCTCCCGGCAACCCTGCGCTCGGCGTGATGCTTCCCTACACACCGCTGCACCATTTGCTGATTCGTGACCTGGGCTTCCCGGTCATCGCCACCAGCGGCAACCTGAGCGACGAGCCGATCTGCACCGGTGAGTCGGAAGCGTTGGAACGCTTGCGTGGAATCGCCGATTTTTTCCTGGTGCACGATCGCCCGATCGTGCGGCACATGGACGATTCGGTGGTGCGCGTCGTGTGCGGGCGCGAGTTGGTTTTGCGCCGGGCGCGCGGTTACGCGCCGTTGCCGGTGCATTTGCCGGCGCCGTTGCCGTGCGTGCTGGCCGTGGGCGCTCACTTGAAAAACAGCGTCGCGCTGAGCGTAGGGACGGAGGTGTTCATCAGCCAGCACATCGGCGACCTCGAAACCGGCCAGGCGTGGGCGGCCTTCCGGAAGGTCGCGACGGATCTGCCACGGCTCTACGAAGCAGTACCCGGGGTGATCGCGTGCGACCTCCATCCCGATTACCTGTCGACGAAATATGCGGCGCGCCTGGCGGCGCCGGTGCACCGGGTCCAGCACCACTGGGCGCATGCGCTGGCCTGCATGGCTGAGAATGAACTCGTGCCGCCGGTCCTCGCGGCTTCCTGGGACGGCACCGGCTTCGGCCCTGACGGCACCGTCTGGGGCGGTGAGTTCCTGCTCGCCGGTGACGACGAGGCTTTCCGGCGCGTCGCGCACTTTCGCCAATTCCGGCTGCCCGGCGGCGAAGCCGCCGTCAGGCAGCCGCGCCGTACCGCGCTCGGCGTGCTGTTTTCCATGTGGGGCGACCAAGCCATGCAGCATCGGGACTTGGCGCCGGTTCACGATTTTGCAGACGCTGAACTCGGCCTGATCCGGCAGATGTTGTCCAAAGGATTGCACGCGCCGGTTACCTCCAGTGCCGGCCGGCTGTTTGATGCCGTCGCCGCACTCATCGGCCTTCGCCAGCGGGTAAGCTTTGAAGGCCAGGCAGCCATGGAATTGGAGTTCGCGATTGCACCCGGCATCAATGACGTCTACCCGTTCGACCTCCACGACCTGGGCGGCACCCAGCCGTGCGTGGTCGATTGGCGGCCGGCCATCCAGGAAGTAATCCACGACGTGCGCGAGCAACGGCCTGCCGGCGTCATTTCGGCCAGGTTCCATAACGGCCTGGCCGAGGCGGTCGTCGCCGTGGCGCAAATCGCCGGGGTGGAAAAAGTGGTGCTCACCGGCGGATGTTTTCAGAACCGTTACCTTACGGAACGGTGCGTCGGGCGGTTGGTTGCAGCGGGCTTCCGCGCCTACTGGCACCAGCGCGTTCCCCCGAATGACGGCGGGATCGCGCTCGGCCAGGTGATGGCGGCGGCTCGCGCCGCGCAACGCTGGGCGGGTGCCACGAAGGAAGGTCTTGTCGCATGAACCTGATCTATGGTGAAGTCATCGAAGTGTTTTCTCACGACGCCATGCGGATGGGCAAAGTCAAGTTAGGGGGCGCCATGAAGAAAGTATGCCTGGATCTCCTCACGGAGGTCCGCCGCGGCGACACGATTCTTGTCTGTGACGGCGTGGCGTTGAGCAAGGTAGACGACGAGAGTGAAGTGGAGAAAAACGATGTGTCTGGCAATCCCTGGTAAGCTGATCGACATTACGGAAGACCCTAACGGTGTGAGGATGGGCAGGGCCAACTTCGGCGGCATCGTGAAACAGGTCTGCCTGGAATACACGCCGGAGGTGAATCCCGGCGACTATGTGCTGGTGCATGTTGGTTTCGCGCTCAACAAAGTCGATGAAGAAGAGGCGGAACGAACCTACAAACTTCTTCAGGAAATGGATCAGCTGCAGGAACTCGACGTCCCGAGCGTGGAAGAACCGTTCGGGGTGACCCCGGGTTCCACCTCACCATGAACAGCAAGTTACACCCGTTCTCAGGATGGTTGAGCCGGTCTCCGTTCCGGAGGGGTAGTCCCCGGAGGGGCAGCCGGAGAGTAGCCAGGGACTTTAGTCCCTGGGAGGAGCTGGTTTAGGGGCATATCATTATGAAGTATCTTGACGAATACCGCAGCGAGGCCCTGGCCCGGAAACTCGTGGCGGAACTCCACCGGGTGGTCACGAAGCCCTGGGTGCTGATGGAAGTGTGCGGCGGCCAGACGCACACGATCGTTAAATACGGTATCGACCATCTGCTGCCTCCGCAGGTCGAGCTCGTGCATGGACCCGGTTGCCCGGTCTGCGTCACGTCACTCGAGATGATTGATAAGGCGCACGCGATCGCCCGGCGGCCGGACGTCATTTTCTGCTCGTTCGGCGACATGCTGCGAGTCCCGGGCTCCGAAGTTGATCTGCTCGTGCTCAAGTCGCGCGGCGCCGACGTGCGCGTGGTCTATTCGCCGATCGATTGTCTCAAGATCGCCCGGGCCAACCCGGACAAGAAGGTCGTGTTTTTCGCCATCGGTTTCGAGACCACCGCCCCGGGCAACGCCATGGCCGTGTGGCAGGCCCGGCAGCAGGGGATCAAAAATTTCTCGGTGCTGGTTTCGCACGTGCTCGTGCCGCCCTCGATCACCTCCATCCTGCAGTCGCCGTTAAACCGCGTCCAGGGGTTTCTCGGTCCGGGCCATGTCTGTACAGTAATGGGCTACCGGGAATACGAGCCGATCGCGGAACGTTACCGGGTCCCGATCGTGATCACCGGCTTTGAACCCCTCGACATCCTGCAGGGTACGCTCATGGCGGTACGCCAACTCGAAGCCGGAACCGCCACGGTGGAAAACCAGTACCGGCGCGTCGTGCAGCGTGAAGGCAACCGGGTGGCCCAACGCCTGGTAAACCAGGTTTTTGAAGTCTGCGACCGCAAATGGCGCGGCGTTGGCTCGATCCCCAAGAGCGGGTACAAGCTGCGCTATGAGTTTCGCGACCATGACGCGGAGCGCATCTTCGAGGTCAGGGAAATCGATACCAAGGAGCCGGCCATCTGCATCAGCGGCATGGTGCTGAAGGGCATCAAAAAACCGCACGATTGTCCCGCTTTCGGCAAACAATGCACGCCGGAACACCCGCTCGGCGCAACCATGGTCTCGGCCGAGGGCGCCTGCGCAGCCTATTACGCGTACGGACGCCATTTGCAGCCGCATCCTGATGAACCGGCGCGGAGGACGGACGCGGCATGAGCACGACTAATCCAACCACCGCCGCCGTGGACAAACTTACCGAGCCGTTTCGCGACAAAGTCATCCGCAAATGCGGCGAGAGCGTGGAGATGAAGGAGAAATTCTTCACCAAATACGCTGAGGGACTCGAAGCGATGTCGCGCGCCATGGCCCGGCGGTTTCAGCAGGGCGGCAGGCTCTTTGCCATGGGAAACGGCGGCAGCTTGTGCGACGCGCTCCACATCACGGTGGAGTTCAACCACCCGATCATCGAAAAACGCGCCGCGTTCCCGGTCATCCCCCTTATGACCGACATCGCGACGATGACGGCCATCGGCAATGACATCGACTTTAGCCGGGTGTTCGTGAACCAGCTCCGGCTCTTTGCTGCCCCCGGCGACACGGTCATGGGATTCAGCACCAGCGGAAAGTCGCCCGACCTCATCTACGCCTTCGAAGCGGCCCGCGAAAAAGGGATGATGACGGTCGCTTTTGCCGGCAAAGACGGTGGCCGGTTTCCGGACCTGGTCGATTATTGTTTTATCGTGCCGTCTTACAGCATCCACCGCATCCAGGAGGTTCACGCCACGGCGGTGCACATCGTCTGGGATCTGGTTCATATTGCGCTGGGAGCCGAAGATGTTACCTGACGCCTCCGGACAGAACGAGCCGGGCAGCACCAGCCTGGGCGCACTGTTGGGAACGTGCCCGCTGCCGCTGTCCGATTACCAGGAAATCGTGCTCGCGCACGGCAGCGGCGGAAAGTTGAGCCATCAGTTGATCCAGAAGATGGTTCTTCCGCAGTTTCGCAACGACTTTCTCGAGCCGCTGCATGATGGCGCGGTGCTGCCGTTCAGCAATGCCCGCGTGGCGTTCAGCACCGATTCATACGTGGTGAGCCCGATCTTTTTCCCCGGCGGCGACATCGGCAAACTGGCCATTCACGGCACCGTTAACGACCTCGCCATGTGCGGCGCGCGTCCGTTGTATCTCTCGGCCGCTTTCATCCTCGAGGAGGGCACGCCGATGCAGGATTTCTGGCGCGTGACGCAGTCGATGCGTGAAGCCGCCGCATCGGCGGGCGTCATCGTGGTTACCGGCGACACGAAGGTGGTTGACCGGGGTAAGGCGGACAAGATTTTCATCAATACCTCCGGGATCGGCATCGTGCCGGAAGGCGTGCGCATCCATCCCGCGCGAGCCCAACCCGGGGATAAAATCATCGTAAGCGGACCGATCGCGGCTCACGGGATGGCGATCATGTCGGTGCGCGAAGGGTTGGAGTTCGAGACCGAGATCGCGAGTGACACCGCTCCTTTGAACGGGTTGGTGGAGGCGATCTTTGCCGCGAGCGAAGACATTCACGTGCTGCGCGATCCCACCCGCGGTGGCATCACCAGCTCCCTCACCGAAATCGCCCAGACTGCCCAGATGGGCATGCTCCTCGCTGAGGACCGGATCCCGATCACCGAACAGGTCCAGGGCGCGTGCGAAATCCTCGGGCTTGACCCCCTGTACGTTGCTAACGAGGGAAAACTGCTGGCGATCGTGTCCGACGGGGACGCCGCCCGCATCCTTGACGCCATGCGGTCGCACCCGCTTGGAAGAGACGCCGCCATCATCGGCGAGGTTACGGCCGATCATCCCGGCTTTGTCCTTATGAAAACGCGGGTCGGCGGTACCCGCGTGGTCGATATGCTCTCCGGCGAACAGTTGCCGAGAATTTGTTAATACCGGTTTCCAAGTTGGTCGGGTTGGTCTCTGCCCCTGAGGGGCGACGATCGGATCAACCCTCCGGACAATGGGGTAAGCCTAATCTCCGGGACGGACCAATGCGGATGGCAGTCACAGGAATTACTTTATTCGATGAATCGTCACGGTAACCGACCCCGTGTTATTCCAATAAAATCCGGGTACATCATTGGCGAAGCAGACGAGTTCTCCGCTTCGCGGCGCGGTATAGGTGGCGTGTGAGCCGATGAGAAATATTGTATTAGAGGCGCCGTCAAGGGCGCCCATCAGAGCAAACCACCGGTTGCGAGGCGAGCGGCGAAGACCTGAAACGAGCTCTTGCAAAAAATTTCCGCGCAAGTACCCGTCGGGGCCGGACGGCGTCGAGGCGTCGTACCAGGTCCCGCTGGCCGATAGTTCGTAGACCGCTCCGGCTTTGACGGCAAACCCGGTGCGGTTCCAGTACGGCCGAGCGTAAACTATGATCACTGGGTCCGCCCTTCACATAGGTCGTACGATTTAACTTTTCCAAGGGAAACCGGTCCAACCCGCTCTCAACGCCTCGCCGCGATCCGCGCCAGAATCGCCCGCTGCGCGACTGAACACCCCAAGCGCATCTTGCAGGATGTCGAGCAATGTCTGCCAGAATCCGGTTTCCCACATGATGAACACTGGAAATACCTTTTGCGCATAGATCGCCGGAACCCACCGTCGCGCGGTGTCAGCCGCGCCATTCTCGTCCGTGAGTCCCCCATGCGCATAAACGGCGAGATCAATAGGTTGGTTGTCACGGATTCCAAACTGAGCGACGGCGTTGGGAAGGTAGGTCGTCAGCAGAGCGCGCAGGTCGTCGACTCTCGTCACGAATTGACCCACGTCGGAGAGAACCCCGTTGTTGCCGACGTTGATTATGTAAGGATTAATTTGCTGGGCGCTGATGCTTGGATTTCCCGACAGGAGCGCGCTCTGGGCGGTCTTTGGACAAATGACCGGACCTAATAACCGCGTCAAATCGAGACCCGAGGCAAGGCTTTCGAGGTGCGTACTCCGAAACACACCCAGTTGGCTCACCCACGCGTCCATCGCGTTGGCGCTTTCGTTAATCGCAGCGTGGATGTCGGGGACGGATCGGTGATCAACCCTGAAATAGGCTCCAAGGGGCGTCTTGAAGGCATCCGCGATCCATTCCGTCCCTTCCGGTTTGTCATCCTCGTTGCTCGGGCCCCACAGCGAGAGGCGGCATGCCCCTTGGTTAAACCAGGCCTTCATCGCGCCGCGGGCGCTCGAGCCTCCGTTTGGATCACCTTCCGGAATATCGTCATAGCGCTGCGCAAAGTAATAAAGCATGAAGGGCGAAATGGCTTCCGGCGGCGCCCCGTTCGTCCCGTGGTCCTGCCATTGCTTCCAGAGAAGAATCTCGGCCAAGGCCGCCAGGGCGAAACCGGTGCAGGCGGCAGTTGTACCTTGATTTTTGATCCGGTTCTTCCAACGCTCGTCCGTATACGGCTTCTCGTTCCAGGTAGGAGACAGCAGGCGTAAAGTCGGGTTATAGGCGCGGTCCCGAAGATCCGGTA
>JAFAUY010000142.1 GCA_019243005.1 Verrucomicrobiota bacterium
CCAGCCGTAAAGGAGCGCCGGATCTTGCCGGTTGATTCAACTCACTTGAAACCGCCGCACGGATTCCGCCGGAAAATTTGCGGGTAATTGTCAGGTTGGCCACACGCATACAGTCAACGCAGAGATTCCTATAAAGTTAATTCACACAAACGTCAAAGTGCCGGGCTACAATCCATAACCCCTCCGGGGCCAACGATCGGCTCGACCAAGTTGCTAACCGGTGCAGTAAGGCGGCGAGTGACGCGTCTTATTCCATCATCGCCTTTTCGGCACGCACCCTTAAGGAACTGACCGCCACCGCAAAAATGATCAGCAGGCCGATGATCACATCCTGAATGTACGGGTTGACGCGCATCATATTCAGGGCGTTGCCCACCACCCCCCAAAGGAGAACGCCGAAAAATGTGCCCACCGCATTGCCTTTACCGCCCGACATCGGGGCACCGCCGATGACCACCGACCCGATTGCCTGCAGTTCCATGCCCGTGCCGGTGCTCGGCTGGGCGGCCCCGACCCTTGAAAGCAGCAGCATTGCCGCGCAGCCGACAAAAAACCCGTTCAGGGCAAAGAAGATCAGCTTCTTCCGCTTGACGTCAATGCCGGCCAGGTAGGCGGCCCGCTGGTTATTCCCGATCGCATAGACGCAACGCCCAAGCTGCGTACGCGTGAGTATGAAGTGAATCACCCCGTAACCGAATAGCGCGATCAGGAAAAGAAGCGGAATGACGTTAAGCAGCTTCACTGCCCCCAGGGTTTCAAATTGGCCGTAAATTGTCTGAATCGTACCCTGAGTAATAAACAACGCGATTCCCTGGAAAACGCCGATCGCGGCGAGCGAGATGATAAACGAAGGGGCCTGGAACAGGATCGAGGCCGCGCCGATCAGGGAGCCGCAGACCGTCGCGATCAGGACCCCGGCAAACGCCGCCAACGGAGGCAACACGCCGTTGCGCATTAACATCGCCATAACAACGGAGGAAAGACCGATGTTGGCGCCGACGGAAATATCGAAATTCCCGGAAATGATCAGGATCGTCGCGCCGCAGGCGACCAGGCTGAGAACGGAAATCTGGCCTAACAGGTTGCTCAGGTTGGCGATCGCGAAGTAGCGGGCATTGACCGAGCCGGCGATGATGGAGAGAATAATGACGACCGCCAACAAAAAAGGCCATTGATTGGCCAGCATTCTTCTTCTTATGGTCGCGCGAAGTTCGGCCATCCGTTGCTCCTCGATCAGCAGGTTCCCAGGAAAGAGCCTAACAACTCGTGCTCGGTGATGCTCTTCGAGTCGACCGTGGTTACCTGCCTCCCGTCCCTCATCACCACGATCCTATCACTCACCGAGATAAGTTCGGGCATATCGGACGAAACCATCAATATCCCCTTTCCCTGCCTTGCCAGCTCGACCATAAGCTCATAAATCTGCTGCTTCGCGCCGATGTCGACTCCCTTGGTGGGCTCATCGAAGATGAAGACCTGGGCATGGCTGAGCAGCCACCTGGCCAGGATCGCCTTTTGTTGATTTCCACCGCTTAAAAAGCCGATCGGTTGCCATATCCCGGCGGTAGCGATCCGAAGCCGATTGATCAACGTTTCGACGGCGGAAATCTCCTTCCGGGTATCCAAAATCAGGCCATCCGCTTCATTCGAGACGATCGCCATGTTTTCGAGCACCGGCCTCAGATCGAAAAGCCCGAGCGCCTTCCTATCTTCCGGAAGCATCGCCACCCCCTTTCCAATCGACTGGCGCGGTGCACGGAAATCTGCCGGGACGCCATTCAGGATGACTTCGCCGGAACTCCGTTGGTCAGCACCGAAAATGACGTTCATCAGCTCAGAGCGGCCCGCTCCGACCACACCCCCAAACCCCAGGATTTCGCCCCGATGAAGATCGAAGCTCACGTCTTCAAACAGACCGTGGCGGCCCAACCCCCGCACCTTTAGGATCACGGCACCGGTTTCGACCGGGGCCCGATCATAAAAGAGCGCGGGTTCCCGGCCGATCATGCTTCTGGTGATGGTAGCCAGGTCGGTGCTCCGGGCGTCGAAGGTGTTGACGACCTGCCCATCCTTGAGCACCGTGATCCGGTCACCGATCTCAAAGACTTCTTCAAAATAGTGGGATATATAGATGATCCCGATGTTACGGGCCGCGAGTTGCCTGACCAGGCCCATCAACGCCCGTGTTTCCTCGACGCCCAGTGAAGACGTCGGCTCATCCATGATCAGAATCTTCGCGCTGATATGAAGGGCTTTTACGATTTGCAACGTCTGCTGCTGGGCCGGAGAGAGGTGTTCCACCAGCGCGGTTTCCGGAATCCCGATGTTGAGTGAATCCATCAACTCCCGCGCCTTGCGGTTCTGGGCCGGGTAGTCGATCAGGCCGAATCTGGACCTCACCTCATGGCCCAGGAAGATGTTATCCGCAACGGTGAGCGAGGTCACCAACTCAACGTCCTGGTAGATCGTCGCAATCCCCAGGTCGAGCGATTGGCCGGGAGTGAGCCGGCCGTATTCACGGCCGAACGCGATGATTCGGCCCTTGTCCGGACGCTCCGCGCCGGACAGGATCTTGATCAGGGTCGATTTGCCCGCGCCGTTCTCTCCTACCAGGCAGTGAACCTCACCGGCGTATAGGTTGAAGGTGACATTATCAAGCGCAACGGTATCGCCGAACGTTTTCCTCAGGCCTTGAACGGCGAGAACGTCTCGACGGTCCTGCTCCTTCATTACCGCTCGTTCCTTCCTCCGCCTTCGCATCCGGGAAACAGCCGTACCTCCCGACCTTCCTCGGAACCGGGCACTTCCCGGCCACGAATCGCTCCACGACGACGGTCAGGATTGGGGCGCTTTATCCGGTAAGTAAGCCCCTAAGGCGGGGAAATATTGCTTCGTCAGCTTGATCCAGACCGGATCGTACTCCCACGGGACCGCCAGCGCTTTGTCCAGAACCGTCCCCTTGGTTATGGGGATAACCGGGAGCATGATCTGCTGGCGGACGTCCTTTGAGTCACCGGAAGCGTTCCGGTATAACGCCAGACAAGCAACCATTCCTTCCCAACCCGGTGAGCTGCTGATCGTATAATTCAGTTCACCGTTTTGCACCAGCGGAAGACCGACCGGTGAGCCATTCTGGGCTATCACGATGTATTGCTCCAGAATTCCCTGGCTCTTCAGATAGCGGATGATGGCGGCCGCCATATCCTCATTCATCACCCAGAGAACATCAAATTTTACGCCGGATTGTATCAGGTCCTGCGCCTGATTGACGGCCACCGACGGGTTGTATTTGCCATCGCGAACGGCCACGATCTCATTTTTCCCCAGCTCTTTCATCCGTTCTTTCATCGCGCCGGTTATCAACTGCACCGGCAAATGCTCCAGCAGGCCGGTGATCAACGCAACCTTCTTGCCGGGATACTTTTCAGCCAGGTAGTCGGCATAAGTCTTACCCATCGCTTTCCAGTCAAAGTCGATCGCCGCCACGATGTCGCCACCGGCCGGAGAGTTCAGGGCCTGGCCGCAATTGTCGACGGTAACGATGGGGATGTTGGCATCCTTGCACTTCTTGGCCGCGATGATCGCACCCTGCTGGTTAAACGAGAAAACCGCCATTCCGTCGACGCCCTGGGTGACCAGGGACTCGATATTTGAGACTTCTTTCTGAACGTCGTAATCCGAATTAAGGACGACGGTTTTGATCCCCAGCATTTGAGCAGCGAGGGTGAACCCATCTACATCCCTCTTGTACCACGTGTCGGGACCGGGAGTGATGTAGCCGAACGTTAAATCCTTCTTGGCAGCCGCGCTGGCCATCGGAACAGCAATGGCGGCGATCAGAAGCCACAGCAGATGATTCCTTTTCAATTTAAGATGCCTCCGGAAAACTATTGTAATCGTAGTGATTAAGTCTGGGGTGGTTTACGCCTCCCCAGCATACGCCAGTTTCGCCGGTTTGCGAGTCCGCGGCGGGAACATCCGCATTTGCCGGCCTGATGCTGCCCTCGCCCAAGGGCGCCACGGCGGCGGGGGAACCGGTCGCTCACGCCACTCCGGGTTTGGGCGGTGCCGTTGCCGCCTTACGGGCGTTCACGAGCCCGCGCCTAGTTTGGCAGACGAGTACCTTGAAGGGAAGGCAGCTCCTGATCAAGCGCTTGCGTCGCCCCGGCGTTATTCCCGTTTTTTTAGCCGGCGCCAGCCGCGCCGCGCTGCTTCCACCGATCGCATCGCGAGTAATATTCCGATCGTAGCCTCCGCATAAGGCTTGTCACCGGCGCAGGAATCATCCCTTTAACATCGCTCAGCAACCCCATCCTGAATGCCAGCCTTCCTTTTGCGTTCAACGGGCAAATATAGCGAGGGAACCTTAGCTCTTCGAATCCATTGCGATGTTTAAATTCTGTCAGTGAACTATCCTTGCTGCCGTTATAAAAGTATTTTCCGTAAATGAGGAACGACATGCCTTTGCCCTCGCAGGTCTCCACCGCTTTTGCCAGCAGCGCATTGGTCGGCCGCTTGTCATGGTGCTCCGCTCTGGACAGGATATGAACGATCGTTGCAATTTGATCGACGTAGACGATTTTGACGAAACCTATCAGTTCCCCTTCGAGGTACGCTCCCAAAAAATCGCTCCTCTCCAGGTAGGTCGCACTCTCCCGCTTCACCGTCTCCAAAGCCTTCCCGTAATGCCAGAAGGGTTTGCCTCGCCGGTTGCGGGTTGCGTTGTAGATGGCGTGAATTCCTCGCACGAGCTCGTCGTCGAACTCCGCCCTCCTCACGACGACCCCGCATTTCGCCGCACGACGGACATTGGTTCGTGTTTGGCGCGGCAACTGATTCTCCCACCAGCTCTTATAGGAGGTGATCCGCAACGCTGCCCAATTGTCCCAGCAAAAGTTGAAGTCGTATTTTGGCGCCGTTTCCGGCAACTTTTGCCCAAAGGTTAATACGTCAACCGGCAGCGGGCTTCGCTTGATCTCTTCGACGAATATCGCAGGATCGTTGAAGAGCGACCCCTCCACTAACTCTTCATCCTTTATCGTCGCGATGCGCAGCCATTTTCCGGTAGCCACCACGGTCTGGTTGCAGACTTTTACTGATGGCACACACAGCGTCCTGCCCGCGACACGAATTTCCTCCTGCTCCACACTTTCACAGGAGCTCATCATAAAGTAAGTGAAAACGGCTTGGTGAAATCTGCAGGTGAGTGACGCCACTCTTCTACACCGCCACCTAGTTTTTACCGGCGGCCTCCCCATAAGCCGGCATCATTGCCAGGCGGGATTCAATCAAAGGCGACGTCAAGGGATCATTTCGACTAAAGCCCGCTTGCCTTTAGCCCGTTTTTACGGTGTTCTCGCCGCTTCGCAGTTGCATCCCTGGCCTGCGGGGGCGACGTTTGCGAAAGCAAGGCAAGGGCGACATGCGATGGCTGTCCAGGTTTACGGCTGTAATCACGTCGTGATCGAAGTCGACGATGTCCCGAAGGCGGTAGCCTTTTACCGGGACGTGTTTAATCTTGAGCAACTCGACGAGGGTGAAGGCGACGCCTTTTTCAAATTGGGCGAGCACCAGTTCCTCGCCATTTTCAAGGTCGACACGCTCCAGCCGGAGCGGTACCGCCATTTCGGCATCCTGGTGCGAGACCAAGCGCAGGTCGCCGAGGTGCGGGAGAAGGTGTCGAGAAAGTACGGCCTGGAATTGCTGCCGCCGTTCCGGTGCGATTTTCGGGATCCCTGGGGCAACCGCATCCAGGTGGTGGACCTGCACGACGAGTCGCTCATCTGGCTCCTGCCGTACCGCGAGGTACAAGAAACCGGGATCCGGTTCGGCTGAGGCTGGGAAACGGACTCTCGAGCCCGCTCCCTGCGTCTACGTAGTAATGCGAATGTACGGGGTTGGCCAGATCCGCTATTTAACCCGGCAGCATCGACCCGACCTTTTTGCGTTCTATTTCCATCAAGCGTCTCGGGCCGGCACCCTTTCCCGCATACCGCTCATCCCCAAACAACGTCCACCCATGGCCAAGCAACACAAACCGCATTCCCATTCAACTCACCGGCGGACGCCTTCAGCAGCCGGTACCTCCTCGAACCCCGGTAATTCGGAACCGATCCCAACCGGCGGCCCTCAATTCGCTGAGCCCACCCCTACCCCGGACCCGACCCACTTCACCGTGCAGCACGGGTCGGATACTCAGGCTTACAAGATCCTCGACAGCGAGAAAGGTCTGCTGAAAGCGTGTCCCTTTCCCGCGGTCGAGGGCGTTGCCGAACCAGTCCTCAACCTGGCGCAGGTGCTTGGAGCCCAGGGCGCACAGGTCGTGGCCGACATCCAAAAGGCGGGCCAAATCGTCTTTCACTCCGTCGGGGACACCGGCAACGTCAAAGGCCCGCACACCCAGGAACTCGTCGCCGACAAGATGGTGGCCGACTTCGACGAACGTGATCCCCGGGACGTGCCGTCGTTCTTCTACCACTTGGGCGACGTGGTCTACAGCTTCGGGGAGGCCGAATACTATTACGACCAGTTCTATGACCCTTACCGGGATTATCCCGCGCCGATCTTTGCGGTTCCCGGCAATCACGACGGCATGGTCGCCCCCAACACTTCGACGCCCACCCTGCAAGCCTTCCTGCAGAATTTCTGTACGGACGGCCAACCCCCGCACCGCACGCCTGAGGCGGGCGGCCTTGTGCGAACCGCGCAGATCCAGCCGGGAGTGTACTTCACCTTGGAGGCGCCGTTTGTACGGATTCTTGGCCTTTACAGCAATTGCCTGGAGGACCCGGGGGTCATCAGCAGTGAGGGCGGCACGCGTCCGGAACTCACCGACGCGCAGCTGGACTATTTGAAGGCGGCGCTGCGGCGCGTTCAGAGCGACAACTTCAAGGGTGCAGTCCTTATCGCGGTTCACCACCCGCCCTACGTGGCCGTCAGCAAGGCGGCAGGCCGGCACGGCGGCAGCCCCCGAATGCTTGCAGACATCGATGCGGCGTGTACTGAGGTCGGTTTTTGGCCCCACGCGGTGCTTTCAGGGCACGCGCATAATTACCAGCGCTTCACGCGGACGAAAGGCGACCGTCAAACGCCCTTTATCGTCGCCGGCAACGGTGGGCATGCGATCGCACGCCTTACGCACAGAGGCTCCCTCGCGCTGCGCACGCCGGTGCCGCAGCCTCTCCTTTCGGACGGAGACGATGAAGTGGTTTTTGAAAACTACGACGACCAGGACTACGGCTACCTGCGTGTCCTGGTTGATGCCAAACAATTACGTATCGAGTACCACCCTGCCCCGGACGGTGAGGCGGCCAAAACCCCGGACGACTTTGTCACCGTCGACCTGACCCGTCGCCAGCTCGTCCATTTCCAGACCCGTTAAGGTTTTTACCGGAGGTCAATTTCGTCCTGCAGCACCGCGCGGCGTGGAATCAGCCTGAAGCGAGGTCTACGAGAATGCGTGAGTGGCCGAATGGCAAAAGTTGAAAACGTCGCCATTTTTCCCAGTCTTACCTGATGGTTGACCAAGCCGTCCGATTCTGTTCCGGCAACTTGCGACGCAGCACTTTTCTCTTCGTGTTAATTCCACTGATCGCAATTTTTTATTTTGGGACGCTTGCCCTCGCCATATGCCTGTTTCCGGAAGCCTACGACTGGCGCTACCGGGTGATCTCAAGTTTAATCTCCCCGCGCTACAATCCGGCGTTTCACTGGATTCCGTCGTTCGGGATCGCCCTCGCCGGTTTGTTGATGATCCCGTTCGGCGGTTATATCCGGCGGCATTTGGGGTTGGCGGCACCGCGAATGGCACACCTTGGAGGCGGCGCATTCGCAGCAGGGGCCGTCGCGTTGAGCCTTACGGCTTTCGTCGTGTCACCCCATCTCCACGGGCCCGCGGGCGGTTTGAGGATGCATGAAATGCTTGGACGCACGGCCGCCCTTGGCATCGGCCTGGGAATGGTCCTGTTTTCCTGGTGTTTGCTGAAAGGCCGATGCCTTGCACCGGCCGAAGAACGTTTGTACCCGCTCAAACTGCTGGTCTTGTGGACCCTCCTGACGCTGCCACCCGTTCTTGGCCTGGGGTCAAGTGAAGGGTTACTGCTGATGGCGCGAGCGCAATCGTCATGGTCCCACGCCATTTACTCCGGGTTTCGAAATTCCGTGGTCTGGCATCTCGGATTTTGGGAATGGATTGGGTCAGCCGCCGTATTCCTGTTTCTGCTCAGTTCGGCGCTGCTTTTGCCGGAGCGCGGTGATCACGTCGAGAACGCCACCTACGCCTCTGCACGCAAGTAGCGGGTTCCGGGCGGCTTCACGGCACGGCGGGCGAGGCGTTGCTCGACGGGTTCGGCCAGCAACTCAGAGATCGTTCGCAGCAACAGCGGCAAATCGAGGGGCTTTTCCATTAATGCGTCGACGCCCGCAGCGACCGCCAGCGGGTACTGATCGGGCTGGGCGGTGATGACGATCATCGGAAGGAGAGGATGCAGGGTGGCGAGCCGCTCGCAAGTCTCCCAGCCACCCTTGACCGGCATGCTGAGGTCCAGCAGCGCCATGCGAACGTGCCCTTCCCGGAATTGTTCGATCGCTTCGCGTCCGTTCCTGGCAACGGCCACGTCGTAACCTTCGGAACCGAGTGCGGCGGCCAGCGCAGCGAGCACGCCGTCGTCATCATCGACCAGTAAAATTTTCGCCTTCATGTATATCGGTGGGTTTGCCGGCGGTTCCCAGACGCCGCTGGTCCCATTCGGAAGACACCCGGGTTTCGTTCGGCTGCAACCAAGCCGCACTCGGGTTTCGGAAACCGTGCGGCTATCGGGGTTACTGAACGATCCGCGCCGGGCGGTTGTCTACATTTTGTCATGGAGATGTCGTTACGCCTGCGATTGGTGATCCTGGCAGTTCTAATCGCCTCGCTCGCAGCAACCATCGTCGGCGCCGCGGTCGTCACTTGGCGCCAGGTGCGGCGCTTGCGGCGGCACCTGAGTGCCGTTCAAATCGAGAGCTTTCGGGTTGCGGATCATCTGCAGGCAACCGTCCTGGACCTTAATGCCACGTTGCTGCGGTTTGCCCTGGGTCGCAACCCCGGGGATTGGCAAACCTTTGCGGACAATGCCGATCAACTCCACGCGTGGCTTGTGCAGCAACATCCGGGCACCGCACGCGAACGGCGGGAACTACGCCAAGTACGCGCGGAACTGGGCGCGTACCAAGCTCACGCAAACGCTATTGCGTCGACCGGAAATCTGGGATTAACCGGCAGTAGCTTGCAAGTCCTTTCCAGCATCGATAACGCCTCGAGACGTTTGCTGAACGCTGGCTATGGCTTGGCGAGTGCACATCGCGCAGCGGCCGCGCACCTGGTCGACAGCGCGCAACGAACGCTGACGGTCCTGCAGGCCGTAATTTTCAGCGCCCTCCTGTTACTGCTGATGCTCGCCACCTGGGGCCTCAGCACCCTTTACCGCGAACTGATCGCGCCCCTGCAATGGAAGCTCATTGAGAGTCGCGCCAGCCTCGAGCGTCAGGAGAAGCTGGCCTCACTGGGGGTGCTGGCCGCCGGCGTGGCGCACGAGATCCGCAACCCGCTTACCGCGATCAGGGCGCGGTTGTTTACCTTGAAAAAGGCCTTGGGCGGCGAACGCGCGACCGTGGTGACGGACGTCGAATTGATCGAACGCGAGCTTGGCCGGCTCGAACGCCTCGTACGGGATGTGCTTCTCTTTGCCCGGCCGGCCGAACCACGTAAAGAGGCCGTTTCCGCGCTCGGACTGCTCTCGGAAGTGCGTGATCTCATGCGGGGGCAATTGGAACCCTCCGGTATCGAATTGGCGGTTCAACCGGCCAGGGACGTCACGGTGCAGGGCGATCCTCATCAGCTGAAGCAGGTGCTGCTCAACCTGATACGTAACGCGGCCGAAAGCATCGAAGGGCACGGAAAAATCACCCTCTCGGTCGACACAAAATCCGCGGCCCTCGGCAGGTACCCCGCCGCCTTCATCGAAGTCCGGGATACCGGAAAAGGCATCCCGGCCGAAGTGCAAAAGCGACTCTTCGATCCGTTCTACACCACCAAGCCGGCGGGTACGGGCCTGGGCTTGTCCATCGCCGCACGCATCGTCGAACAACACGGCGGAACCTTGCGCTACCAAACCGAAGTCGGCCGGGGCACGACCTTTGGCATCCTTTTACCGGTCGCTCCAAGCGCCGATCCGGATTGCGGATCCAAGCGGTCGCCCCACCCGCGTGCGTAAATTTTCCGTTCGGTCCGCAACCTGCATGGTCGCGAACTTTTGCCGGCCGTTCATTGCCGAACGCACGGCGGCCCCAGCGTCTCCGGACACCAAATCCCGAACTCCGAACTTTACCCTTACCCTTTCACGCTGCCGGCAAGCGATCCCTTCAGGAAGTAGCGCTGAAAACAGAGAAACACGACCAGCACCGGCACCATCACCAGGGTAGCGTAGGCGAGCAACGTTCCCCATTCGACCGTGTTCGCCCCGATGAGGTTCGCCAGTGACAGCTGCAGGGTAAAATTTTGCTGGTTGTTGATGACGATCAGCGGCCAGAGGTAATCGTTCCACCTCCACGTGAAGCTCAGGATGCCGACCGCGCCCAGGGCCGGTGCCGACAAGGGCAGAATCACCCGCCAGAAAATCTTCCAGTCTGACGCCCCGTCCATTCTTGCCGCCTCGATCAGCTCGTCAGGGATACCGACCATGTATTGGCGCATCATGAAGGTACCCGTGGCGGTCGCGGCCGGGGGAATGATGATGCCGATCAGATGGTTGATCCAACCCAGCGTTTTCAGAACCAGAAAAACGGGTACCATCAGGACCTGGAGCGGGATCAGTAAAACGCTGAGGATCAGAACCAGGATGAACTGCCGGCCCAGGAACCGGTATTTGGCCAGGGCAAACCCTGCCATCGCGCTCGCAAGGACGGTGATCAGGCTGCTGGCCGTCGCCACGATAAACGAATTAACGGCGTACCTGGGCACGTTACCGGTTGCAAACACGGCTTTGAAGTTCTCCAGGCTGAACCCTCGCGGATCCAGGTTCGGGGGGAAAGTGAACAGGCTGCTCGGCGGCTGAAAGGCGGAAAAAACGGCCCACAGCACCGGGACCAGAAAAAAGATACAAACGACGATCGCGCAGACGTCGTACGCCACCGTCCCCCAAGGTCTGGCTTCCTGGCTGGCCATTCAGACCACCCCTTCCTGTTTGAAAAGCCGCATCTGCAACCAGGCAACGAACAGAATGAACGGCAGGACCAGGATTGCCTGGGCGACGCCGTAACCGGGTTGCAGCCGGCCGAAGGCGGCCTGATACATGTTCTGCACCACCAGCCGGGTGGCGCTGCCGGGCCCTCCGCCCGTAAGCAGCAGGATGGTCTCGAACGCCTGCGTCGCGTGAACCGTCGCGAGGATGAGCACCAGCACGATCGTCGGCCGCAGCATCGGCAGGGTGATGTGCCAGAACCGTTGCGGGGCCGTCGCACCCTCGAGTCTGGCCGCCTCATAGAGTTCCGGATTGATCTGGCTTAGACCGGCCAGAACCATAAGCATGTAGAAACCGATCAGGTTCCAAACCGTGGTTACCACCACGCTCACGCGCGCCGAGAAATCATCCGACAACCAGGGCACCGTCGGCAAGCCCGCCCACTTCAGAAAACCGTCGATTACCCCAAGGTCCTCGTTCAGCAGCCACTTCCACGAGGTAGCCACCACGACCGGGGACAACACAAACGGGATGTAAAAACCGACTCGGGCCAGCAACCGGGCGGGCCTGCTTTCACGCAAAAACACCGCCACGGCGATGCTGCCGGCTAGAATCAGCGGAACGACGGTCAGCGTGTACCACGCCGTGTTCAGCAGGCTCTCGCCGAACTGGGGATCGTGCAAGAGCCGGAGGTAATTGTTGGGTCCGACAAACCTTGCCGTGCCATGGATAACGTCCATGTTCTGCAACGACATCCATGCGCCGTAAAGCATCGGGTAAAGGCTGAAAAGAGCCAGCATGCCGACCGTCGGAAGTAAGAACAGGTAGGGCGCCCATCGAAACTCCGTTTGACGACGGGACGGGAAGCGCCGGGCCCGCAGATAGGCTTTTCGGGCGGGAACCGGAGCGGTTTTCTCGGATGAAGACATAGAGGGCTTCACTTTCCGTGGGCTCGATCCTCGGCGAGGAGTTGAGCCGCGAGATTTTTCATGTTGTTAATCGCCGTCCCCAGAGGCGTTCTTCCCGTTGAATAAAGGATCAACTGGTCCAGGAGATCATTCTGCAACAGGTTCAGCTCGGGCTTGGCAAGATCTTCCGCCACCCAGGGTGGAGTTGCCGCCAGGTCATCTATCATCGGCTTGAGGTAAGCGGCGTACTTGCCATAGTTCACCGGCACATCTTTCATCGGGCTCAGGAGTGAACCGCCGAGGCTTTCCAGGTAACGTTGAGTGATCGACGGCTGTGCCCACCAAAGCATCAGTTTTGCCGCTTCGTCGTGGTACGGTGACCGGGCGAACCCGATGAAAAACTCGCCCCCGGGGCACGCGGACCGGATGACATTCCGCGGAAAATAGGTGGTCCCGAACGGGAACCGGGTTCCGCCTTCCACGAGCGTCTTCAGTTCCCAGTTTCCGGTCCACATCATGGCCGCCACGCCGGTTTTGAAAAGCTGGCCGCCGTCGGTCTTGCCCGGCCAGGAAGAGGTCGGCACAAGCCTGGCCGCGACGAGACTTCGGAAAAACGTCAGGGCCTGCTCGGCGGCGGGCAGGTCAGGGAGGAACGCGTTCCCATCCGGGGAAATCCATCGCCCGCCGGATTGGTAGAGCAGGTTCGACCACCGCTGGACGCTGCAGTCGTATGCCACCCCAATACGGCAGGTAGGCAATTTCATCACCTTCTCAAGCGCGTCTTTGAACTGCGCCCACGTCCAAACGTGTTCAGGATCAGACGGCACACTGATCCCGGCCTGCCTGAAGAGATCTTCATTGTAGAACAAGCCGTTTACCGTGGCCTCGAGCGGTATGCCGATTACTTTGCGCCCTGATTTGATAAAGGCCTGGTAACTCGGCAAATACCGGTTCAGCAAGTCGTCCCCGTTCGTATAACCGGCCAGGTCGAGCGCCTGGTCGGCATACGTCTGGATGTAGGCCGTCGTGACTTCCAGCACGTCGGGAGGCTGGCCGCCCGCCAGCAGCGTATTGATCTTGGCCGTTAACGCCGCGCCGTATTGAACGATCGAAACATTGAAGTTAACGCCTGGATGTTCTCGGCTATACTGGTCCAGCAATCGTTGGAGCGGCTTTTCCGTGCTGGCGTTTGAGAGCAGCAGGACGGTCAAGGTTATTGCGTGAACCGGTTGGCCGGACCAGAACAGCCACGCCGCGGCACACACGATGTTGAAGAAGGAGGGTTTCACGTTTGTTCCGGGGGTTGAAGGGATGAATTGGCCGGTAGATGACCGGCCGCAGAGGTCGATGATCGATACTTACTCGTTGGTCGATGGTTATAAACTCTTCCGGTTCCGAGCAATCAAGATCCGGCCACCAGTTCGCCTTCGGCCAGGTAGGTCCGGAGGGTGCCGCAGAACCCTAATTTGCGCCGCTCACGTTCCGGATCAGCCGTGATCTCAAAAATCCTTCCTTGTCCCAGATAGTCGCTCGCGCCGGCTCGTAACCGGTCCAAAAAGGTTTCCGTCCGGCGCGCGGCCTTCACCGGACCGGCCTGCCAGATCTTGCGCCAGGCGGGTTCCTTGGTCCGGACCAACCTCACGGCCCGATCGTAGAAGGCCCGCAGACCTCCCCGATTAAAATCATCACGGAGCGCAAGGAAACCCTCCACGGCGAGATCCCGGCGTCTCCGGGCCGCTTCCCCGCTTTCAGTAAACACCGCGCCGGCACGGCTAAGCGATGCAACCTGCAGGTAAGAACGCTGACCCTCCAGGTAAGGCGGCGGGAACGTCAGGATGGAGTCGCCGTGCTCAGGCAGGCCCGCGTTTTCCATGACCACAAACAACTCCAGCTTGCCGTCTTCATTGATGAGCCGGTGAATCAGCCCGGGCGTAAACCAGACGACCGAGCCCGGGCGCAGCGGCACCTCGCGGAACCCTTCACTCGAAAGCGTCTGGACGGCGCCTCGCCCGTTGACGACCAGGTAGGTTTCCGTACAGGCGAAATGCATGTGCGGGCTGCCGCCGGCCCATCCATCAGGCGCAACGGTGTCGTAGACCTTCAAATGGGTGATGCTGGTCCCTCCCGGGAATAGCTCCGGGCCCGGTTGTCCCTGCATCGGCAGAGCCGATGAGGGTGACGATAAAAATGCCGACGGCAGTAATGATGAATCTGACGGTGAATTAGAAGGTTTCATATTTCGGGTGGCCCGGCCCCAGGGGTAACGGCACCGGCTGTCCCGTCTGGTTCGAGTGATAAGCGGCCGCCACTAGCTCCAGCGTCGCGCGCGCATCTCCTAAAGTGACCGGCAGTTCGGTGCCGTTCCGGAGCGCTTCATGGAACCGGTAGAATTGCCCGGCGTACCCTTCCGGCAACGGTTTCCACTGGTTCAGCACGTCTGGAATGCCGGACTGCCCGCTCTCTTTGCTGAACGAAAAGGTCCAGGGTTCGCGTGAATTGGCATACGGTTCAGTGTTGCTTTCCGCGCTTACGTTGCGAAACGTGAACCGGTGCCGGGAAATTTCGACCACGGAACCAAGGGTGACCGATATCGTGCCGAGCGAGCCGTCGGCCATCTCGAGGGACATCGCCACGCAGTCTTCGACTTCGATCGGATTCACCCGGGTGGTCGCGCGGCAGAAAACGCTTCTGACCGGCCCGAGAATGTAGAGGACCATGTCGACGGCGTGAATGGCTTGGCTTAGCAGGGCGCCTCCGAGTTCGGTAGCCCTGCGCCCGCGCCAGGGATTCCGGTAATATTCACGGGAACGCGACCAGGCGACGTCGACGTTGAACACGAATGCCTCGCCCGCAAGTTTCCGGTCCACCAGGCATTTAAGCTTCTGCAGGCCGTGACCGAACCGGTATTGGAAAATCGGCATTACCTGCTGGCCGCAGGCCTGGGCCAGCCGCGCGATGGCGTCGACCGCGGCAACACTCTCAACCAGCGGCTTTTCGCAGACCACGTGCTTGCCCGCCTGCAGCCCCTCACGGATCTGGGCCGCGTGCAGGTTCGGCGGCGTGCAGATATCGATCACGTCGATATCAGGCCGCCGGCAAACGTCGGAGAAATCTGCCGAGGTCTCCTGGATGGCATACTTTTCCGCCACCGGTGCAGCCCGCTCGGCACTGACGTCGCAAAGGACTTTGACCTCGAAGAGTTCCGGCAACGCTTGGTAGCCCTGGATGTGCTGGGCACCGATTCCGGCGCCAACGACGGCGATTTGGAGCGGGTTACGCATACATCGATAGGTAGCTGGATCGGTCGCGACGCGGGGCACGCTAAAGCGTGCGGGACAAAACGGAAAAGGGACTTGCCGCGGTAATGGATATATTATATATTATATACCGTCAAGCGCCGTTACGCCTTTTTTCTTCGCCCATCGGTCCCCCTCACCTTCCCTTCTCCTCCGAATGCAACCACCAAAGCGTGTCCTCAAAATCATCATGAACGGCGTCACCGGACGCATGGGGCGCACCCAGCACCTCGCCCGCTCCATCCTCGCTTTCCGCCAGCAAGGTGGTATCCCTCTGAAAAACGGCGACACCTTGTGGCCCGAACCGATCCTGGTCGGCAGAAACCAAAACCGGCTGGAGGCCCTCGCCCGTGAAACCGGCTTGACCCGCTGGACCACAAACCTGGATGAAGCCCTCGCCGACCCCGCGGCCGAGATCTATTTTGATGCCCAGGTCACTTCGGAACGGGCGCCGGCCGTCAAAGCCGCGATCGCGGCCGGCAAACACGTCTATTGTGAAAAGCCTACCGCCGAAAGTTTGCCGGTCGCCCGCGAACTCGCCGCGCTCGCCGGTGCCGCCGGCGTAAAAAACGGCGTCGTCCAGGACAAGCTGTTCTTGCCCGGCCTCCTCAAATTGAAAAGCCTCGTCGACAGCGGCTTTTTCGGACGCATCCTCTCCGTTCGCGGAGAATTCGGGTACTGGGTGTTTGAGGGTGACTGGCAGCGCGCCCAACGGCCCTCCTGGAATTACCGGGCCGAGGAGGGCGGCGGCATCATCATGGACATGTTTTGTCATTGGCGTTACGTCCTGGACCATCTTTTCGGGCCGGTCCGCTCGGTCATGGCACTGGGAGCGACCCACATTCCGCGCCGGGTGGATGAAGACGGGCGGCCCTACACCGCCACCGCTGATGACGCGGCCTATGCGATATTCGAGTTGGACGGCGGGATCATCGTGCAGATGAACTCCTCCTGGTGCGTCCGTGTCTACCGCGACGAATTGCTCGCTTTACAAGTGGACGGAACCCACGGCAGTGCGGTCGCCGGCCTGCACTCTTGCAAGGTCCAGTACCGGGTCAACACCCCTAAACCGGTGTGGAACCCGGACGTGCCCAATACCCACAGATTTTTTGCGGACTGGCAGGAACTGCCGGAGAACAACGCGTTCGAGAACGGTTTCAAAGTCCAGTGGGAGCAGTTCATCCGGCACGTCGTCGAGGATGCGCCGTTCAAGTTTACCCTGCTGGAGGGTGCCAAGGGCGTCCAACTCGCCGAAGCGGGACTCGAATCATGGCGGCGACGCCGCTGGGTCTCGCTTCCTGATCTGGATCCGGCACAGGCGCCGGCGGCGGTTTCTTCCCACTCGACCACGCCTCCCCACCCGTAAACGTGCCGATTCGATGAACCCGACCCTCAAACTTCCTCGACCCGACGGCACCTTGCGAGCGTACGCACTGCGCGAACCGCCGCGCTTCGCCATGCCCGCGACGCCGAAAGGCCGGACGGTGTACGCGGCGGCTCACGTCGTGGCTGATCCCCTGGCCGACAACCGTCTCGGCGCGCCGGCCCACGTCGACTGGGAGGCGACGCTCGCCTTCCGGCATCAGCTCTGGTCTTTGGGACTCAGGGTGGCGGAAGCGATGGACACGGCCCAGCGGGGCATGGGACTCGACTGGAACGCAACGCAGGAACTGATCAGCCGGTCCGCGGCGGAGGCCAAAGCGGCGCGCAAAGGGATCGCCTGCGGTGCCGGCACGGATCAGCTCGAGCCCGGCCGGCGCAGCTCGCTGGAGGAGATTACCGCCGCGTACCTGGAGCAATGCGAGTTCATCGAAGCGCGCGGAGCAACCGTCATTTTGATGGCGAGCCGGGCCCTCGTCGCCGCGGCCAGGGATGCGGGGGACTACGAAGCGGTTTACGGGCGTATCCTTTCGCAGACCTCGCAGCCGGTCATCCTGCATTGGCTCGGCGCGATGTTCGATCCGGAACTGGAGGGCTACTGGGGTTCACCCGATCTCGACCAGGCCGCCGAGACCTGCCTCAAGATCATCGAAGATAACCGCCCGAAAGTCGACGGAATCAAGATTTCGCTGCTGGATAAGGAACGGGAGGTCCGGTTGCGCCGGCGCCTGCCTGCAGGCGTCAAACTCTACACCGGGGATGATTACCATTACCCCGAGTTGATCCTCGGCGACGCCGATGGCCACAGCCACGCGTTGCTCGGCATTTTTGACGGTATCGCGACCGCCGCGGCGGCCGCCCTCGGAGCCCTCGACCAGGGTGACGCCACCCTTTATTCAACCATCCTTGAGCCTACCGTGCCGCTGGCGCGGCATATTTTCCAAGCCCCGACCTATTACTACAAAACGGGCTTGGTGTTTCTCGCCTACCTCAACGGCTACCAGAAACATTTCCGGATGGTGGGCGGCCTCGAGGCGGGGCGTTCGGTTCTGCACCTGTGCGAACTGCTGGTGCTGGCGGATCAGGCTGGCGTGATTCGCGACCCGGACCTGGCGGCCGCCCGCATGCAGCTGTTTCTCTCTCTGAACGGCATCTCGTAAAGGCGCCCTATGGCAAGCATCGACCGGTTGAGCATCAACCAGTACACGCTAAGGCAGTGGACCCTGCCGGAGTTGCTTCAAGGCTGCTCATCTGAGGACGTGCCGTGGGTGGCCCTGTGGCGTGACAAAGTCGCGGAAACCGGCCTCAAGGAAACGGTAAAATTGCTCGAGGGCACCGGGTTACGCGTTTCGAGCCTTTGTCGCGGAGGCTTTTTCCCGGCCGCCGGCCCCGAACAGGAATCAAGCAACCGCGCAGAAAACCGTCGCGCCGTGGATGAAGCGGCTGCGCTCGGAACCGACACGCTGGTGTTGGTCTGCGGCGGGGTGGTGGGCCGCGACCTCGACCGAAGCCGCCGGATGGTTGAGGAAGGCATCGCCGATTTGTTGCCGTTCGCCACGGCCACCGGAGTCAAACTCGGGATCGAGCCGCTTCACCCGATGTTTGCGGCTGACCGGTCGGTGATCGTGTCGCTGCGGCAGGCCAACCGGATCGTGGAAGCGTTCAGCCACCCGCACCTGGGGGTGGTGATCGACGTCTACCACGTCTGGTGGGACCCCGAGGTCTATGCCGAAGTTACCCGCGTGGCTGGGCATATTCTTGGGTTTCATGTGAACGACTGGATCGTGCCGCTCCCGGATGTGCTGAATGGGCGGGGCATGATGGGCGACGGAGTCATCGAGATTGAACGGCTGCGCGCCGCCGTGGAACGCGCCGGCTACGGCGGACCGATCGAAGTGGAAATCTTCAACGAACAACTCTGGCGCGCTCCCGGCATTGATGCGCTCCGGCTCGTCAAAGAACGTTTCCTGCGGTTCGTCTAAGACCATGGCCGGCCCATTCGCGATCCCCACTCGTATGCAACCGATCGGCGCGGCGCGCAGCAAAAAGGAGTTCGTCACCGACGCACTCCGGACCGCG
>JAFAUY010000313.1 GCA_019243005.1 Verrucomicrobiota bacterium
CCGAATGCGGCCAGGCTGGTATCAGCGGCGAGGACTCGGTGCAGGTAGACTGCGGTCCAATCGAGCATGGACGCTTCGGCCATCATCACTAAAAAGCATAACAGGCCCAGAACCATCGCAAGCCCCTTCGGAAACGCGAAATGGGCGTGACCGGACCCGCCCTGGTCGACTGAACCCGCCAGCAGAAACCTGAAAACTGCGAGGCTGAACGCTCCGAAGCTCAAGCCCACCGTCGCCGCTTCGGCCAGTGGGTAGGCCGCGGCCCGCAGCAGGGCCGCCCCGCCGAGCGCACCCGTAAACCCGCCCAGGCTGTACATGGCGTGGTAGGAGGACATGACCGGCCGCCGTAACGCCTGCTCCACGGCGATCCCGTGTGCGTTCATCGACACATCCATTGCCCCGTTTGCCGCTCCGACGATCAAAAGCGCCACGAACAGCAGCCAGGGGTCAGGTGCCACCGTGGGCAACAGAATGGCCCCACAGACGCTGAGGGTGGAAAGCCGGACGACCGGAGCACTGCCGAACCGGTTGACCAGGCCGCCCGCCAACGGCATGGTGGCGATGGCGCCGGTGGCCATGCCCAGCAGACAAAGGCCGAGCGGGGCGGTGCCCAGGTGGAGCTTTTGCTGTACTAAAGGGATCAGCGGCGCCCATGAGCCCATCACCGCGCCATTGGTAAAAAAGATGGCGGCGACGGCCCGGCGGGCGCGGACCGCGGCGACGGAAGGAGATGGAACGGCGGCCGATTCGTGCATAAACGATCTTTAACGTTAAAGGCCGTTTTACTTCTCACGCCGCCCCGCTATCGTCAAACCCAATTGTGTGACGCGTTCCCCTTCCCTTCCTACCCGGGCTAAACTGACCCTCAAAGACCTCGCCGCACGCCTCGGCGTGTCCGCCATGACCGTCTCCAATGCCTTCAACCGGCCCGACCAACTCTCGCCGGAGTTGCGCTCCCGTATCCTCCGCACCGCCAGCGAACTCGGCTACGATGCGCCCGCCGCCTCCGGCCGCATGCTCCGGACCGGTAAGGCCCATGCCCTCGGACTTTGCTGCCCGGACCCGATCGGCCATCTTTTCGCCGATCCGAACGCCGCCGAGTTCATGAAAGGCATCGCCGAGGATTGTCAGGAACGCCAGGTTGCCCTCACGATCCTCCCGGGATTCGCCGACGCCGGTCACTCCTCCGCGCTCGACAGCGTCGCGCTGGACGGTATCATTCTTTACGCCGCCCCTGACGCGGGTCCGTTCCTGGAACGCGTGCTCCGCAAACCTCTGCCCATCGTCACCGTGGACGGAAAGCGGCGTCCCGGATTCGCCAGCGTCAGCATCGAAGATCGCCCGGGCGCCTGTGAAATTGCCGACCTGGTTCTGGCCCACGGCCATCGTCGCTGTGCTTTGTTTGGTATGGAGATCGATTCAGGGATGCGTTCCCGCCCGGTAACCTTTGCGCAACTCGAAAAAGCGACCTGCACCGTAACGCGGGAACGGGCGCGAGGTTTCCGCGAAGCATTCGATCGGTATGGGGTTGCCGTTGAATGTCTCCCCTGCTTCGAGGTCTTCCGCAATGACGCGGAGCAGGCGTACCGGCTTGCGCAGGACTTGTTCGAGAAAGAGAAAAAGCGGCCTACCGCCATCCTTTGCATGAGCGACCGCATCGCGCTTGGCGTCATCGGCGCCGCCAGAGCGTGCGGTTTCAAGGTCCCCGGCGACATTTCCATTACCGGTTTCGATGATATCCCCGGCGCGGCGCTGTCTGATCCAGCCCTGACCACGGTTCGCCAACCGGCACGCGGAAAGGGTCGGACCGCCGCCCTGCTCCTCTTGCAAAACCGCAACGAAGCCATCCAGCTGCCGGTAGAACTGATCGTACGAAGGTCCGTCGGCCCGGTCCCGGCCAGCCCTCCGGCTCATTGGCCCGATTAAGTGATGATTCGGCCTCGCCGGGCTGTCTGGTATCCGCTGCCCCTTACGCGTTAATTTTTCGTTGCGTTCCGGTGCGCGTCTCGCTACTCTCGGATCTGGTCTCACGGTTTCGCCCTCCAGCCCTGTGCGCACCTTTCCGCACAGGCGTTTGTTCGCGAAAGCAGTTCTATTAAATTTGGAAAGTTTGGCTGAGTCGGAGCGATTTCGTCATCATGCGAATCTTACCCACGATTTTTCGAGGTGCCGTCTGGCCCTGCGCGATCGTCGTCTGGACCTTCGGTTTCTTAAATCGGCCGCCGGTGGAGCGAACAGATTCGGGCCAGCCGATCGCCAACAGCCGCCTCGCCGCGGCCTTGGCGAGTTCGCGTCTCCAAAACGGGCGTCCGGATCCGATGCGAATGTCGCACCGCGTGTTTTTACACTTTGCCGGTCGCCCGCATCCGGTCTCCAAGAGCGCATGGAAATAGGCGCTCCTGTAGGGACGGTCGATTTCAGTCCGGCATGCCGGCGCTAAGGTTCATCCGCGTTTGATCAAGGGTGCAGCCGCCTTTGTCCCGGCGGACCGGTCAATGTTAGCCGGGGATTTTAGTCCCTGAAACCCGTTTTCCCCGACCCGCGTCGTTCTCTTCAACCTGTTCTATAGGGCGGAATGATTGCGTTCCGATAAGTGCAGGGCCAAAACCGCCTTTGCCTCGAAACGTAGTTTTGGCAAGCGGTATGAAAATGAGTCCGATCACATGGCTCCGCGAAAAGGCCCGGCAACTGATAAGTTTGAGAGATACGCCCCACGCGATCGCGATGGGCATGGCGGTCGGGATGTTTTTCGGACTTAGCCCGCTGTGGGGATTGAAGACCCTCCTGGCACTCTGCGTGGCACGGGTGCTGCAGAGCAACCTGGTCGCCGCGGCCATCGGGGTGACGCTCCATGACGCGGTGCTGCCCGTGATCCCGCTGTTGCTGCGCTGGGAATACGACGTCGGCTACTGGCTGCTGAGCAATCCCCACGAACTGCCGCCGCGCCTGCACTTGGTACATGCCAGGCCGTCCGTCTGGCTGCATTGGTCCACCTTTCTGACGGTGGGCCGCCCTTTGCTGATCGGGTCGTTCATCCTGGCGGTTCCGGTTTCCATCGTCACGTATTATGTCACGCGGTTAGTGATGCAGCGCCGCAGGCGCCGGCGAATTTTGCCCCCGGGCGCGAAAGATAGGAACGCAAAGGGTACTTGACCATTTCTCGATTTCACCCCGAACGACGGTTGATGGAGGTTAGATGACCTGCCTAACCGGGCGGATCCATTAAATGGTTACCCCCTGCGAATGGCAACCTCGATTAGCCCCCCGCCATGGCTCCGATAATGAGGAGCGGTTCGGCGCTGCTGACGACTTGCTCGGGCAGTTTTGTCTCCGTCGGTTCATGCGATAGATCCTGCCTGCAGGCGTAGAATCTAACGAACGGCCTGCGGCACAGGGTGGCGCGATCGCGAATCATCCCGCGGAGCACCGGGTATCGCGCTTCCAGCGCATCGAGGACCGCGCGCAAGGTCGCCGGCCCTTCAACCGCGAGCTGCACCTCGCCCTCTACGCGCGCCAACGTGCGCAGGTGATACGGAAGCACCACCCTGATCATGACAAAGTCTGCACCTCGACTGACAGAACCGCCGGTAGATCGCGCACGATCGGGTTCCACGTGTCGCCGCTGTCGGCCGATACGTAAACCTGCCCTCCCGTGGTTCCGAAATACACGCCGCAGGGCTCCAGCGAGTCGACCGCCATCGCGTCGCGCAGCACATTGACGTAACAGTCCCTCTGCGGCAGACCGCGCGTCAGCGCTTCCCACTCGTTTCCACCCGTCCGGCTGCGGTATACCCGCAGTTTACCATCCGGCGGAAAATGTTCCGAATCGCTCTTGATCGGGACGACATAGATCGTGTCCGGCTCATGGGTATGGACGTCGATGGGAAAACCGAAGTCCGACGGCAGGTCGCCGCTGACCTCGTGCCAGAGCTCCCCCGCGTTGTCCGTACGCAGAACGTCCCAATGCTTTTGCATGAACAAAACGTCCGGACGAGAGGGGTGCATCGCGATGCGGTGGACGCAGTGCCCGACTTCCGCATCCGGGTCCGGCAACTCGTACGGGGACTTCAGCCCGCGATTTACCGGTGTCCACGTTTGGGCGCCGTCATCGCTGCGGAAGGCGCCCGCCGCGGAGATGGCGACAAAGATTCGTTCGGGGCGTTCGGGATGCAGGATGATCGTGTGCAGGCACATGCCGCCCGCACCCGGTTGCCAGAGATGGCCTTTGGCGGTGCGCAACCCGGGAAGCTCCTGCCAGGTACGGCCGCCGTCCGACGTCTTAAACAGCGCCGCGTCCTCCGCGCCTGCATACACCGTATCCGGATCAGCCGGCGCAGGCTCGAGATGCCAGACGCGCTTGAACTCCCACGGGTGTTGCGTGCCGTCATACCACATGTGGGTGCCGGGAACGCCGTCGTACCTGAAATCATTACCGGCGGCCTCCCAGGTTTTTCCACCATCCTCCGAGCGCTGGACGAGTTGGCCAAACCAGCCGCTGGTCTGCGAGGCGTAAATGCGGGCCGGGTGAGCGGGCGAACCTTTAAGGTGGTAGATTTCCCAGCCCGCGAAGTGTGGTCCGCTGATGTCCCACCGCTCGCGCGCGCCATCCGCAGTCAGGATAAATGCGCCTTTTCTTGTGCCGATCAACGCTCGTACGCTGCTCATCTTGTTTGTTCCTGGTTCGAGGATACGACGAATGAGCGGTTCCTGTCAGGACACATGTTCGGCGTTTTGCGGGGTTGCCTTTGTCCGGGAGGGGATGGCCGGAGGAGTGGCGGGTGTCGGGTCGGCGATGCCCTCACCTTGGTGCAGCGGCTGCTCATGCACGCCAGCGGCCGATCGCTGCAGCAGCCGGCGCTGCGGGCCCAAGCCCAAGGCCTGGGCAGCCTTAGCGCCGTGGCGCTGTTCGAGCGCTTGCGCCGCAGCGGGGCCTTCTTGCAACGGGTGGCCGTGCGCCTGCTCGACCAGGTCCAGCAGTGCGCGGCCCAGGTGCGCTGGCCCGGGGGCGACCGCTTCCGGCTCATCGACGCGACCACCGTTACGGAACCGGGGCCCAAGGGCCGCACTTGGCGCGTGCACTACAGCCTGCGGCTGCCGGCGTTGGACTGCGACCACGTTGAACTGAGACGGTGGGTGGAGGATGCGATGTTAGCCCTGATGCGGCTGCGGGAGCGAAACGGATTTCTCCTCTGCCTCCAGTTCTGCCTCAATTTCTCCCGACGTGATATCAGCAAGGCTCTGCGATTTCAGGAGGTTGGCATTAAGCTCTTCCTTGGTGAGCTCTTTCTCCCAGAGGCTGACCACCACAGTCGCGAGTCCGTTTCCGACCAGGTTCACCAGCGCCCGGCATTCACTCATGAACCGGTCGATCCCAACGAGGATTGCCAAAGACTCGATCGGCACAGCGGGTACTACGGAGAGCGTCGCCGCCAGGGTAATGAATCCAGCGCCCGTAACCCCAGTTGCCCCTTTTGATGAAAGCATCGCCACGACGAGGATGGCTAGCTGTTGTCCGAAGGCAAGATGCGTGTTCGTCGCCTGCGCGAGAAATAGCGCCGCCATCGTCATATAAATGTTCGTTCCGTCCAAATTAAAGCTGTACCCCATCGGAATTACCAGGCCAACCGTCGTAGAAGAGCACCCGAGACGCCGCATCTTTTCCAGCATCCCAGGCAGAGCCGTCTCGGAAGAGCTTGTTCCCAGAACAAGCAGGAGCTCTTCCTTGATATAATTCAACAATCGAAAAATGGAAAAGCCGCTGAAAGCGGCAACTGCGCCGAGAACAACTATCACGAACAAAAAAGCTGTGATATAGAAGCAGATCATGAGGTAACCCAGTCTCTCCAACGCACCCAGCCCCTGACTGCCAATCGTGAAGGCCATAGCACCGAATGCGCCGATCGGCGCCACCTTGACGACCATTCGCATGATTCCGAAAAATACCGCTACCCCCAGATCGATCGCCGCGAGGACCGGTCTCCCGTGTTCTCCCATAAACGAGATCGCAAACCCGCTCAGGATCGCCACTAGGAGCACCTGAAGAATATCACCGGTTGCGAATGCGTTGAAAAATGAGGAAGGGATGATGTTCAAGAGGAACTCGGTCGCATTAAGGGAATGCGCCTTTTGAGCCAGAGCCTGGGATTGTTGAACGTGTTCTGCCTGGAGTGATTTTAAATCAATATTGAAACCGGCTCCCGGGTGGAGCAAATTTACCACGATTAACCCGATCACCAGTGCCAGCGTCGAGACGACCTCGAAATAGACGATCGCCTTGATCCCGATACGACCAAGTTTTTTTACATCCGACATGGACGCGATACCGTGAACGACCGTACAAAAGATGATCGGTGCGATGATCATCTTCACGAGGTTGATAAAACCGTCCCCGAGAGGTTTCAGGCTTTGGCCTAAACCGGGATTCAGGTATCCCACAACGATACCAAGAAAGACGGCCATCAGGACCTGGACGTACAAGATCCGGTACCACGGTTTTCGATGAGACGTATTCTTCATGGGGGGAAGCGGGACTACAGGCCCGTTCACGTCCACAGATCACGACCAGACGACTGAAGGAGCGCAGCCCCGTAAAAAGCATTGTAGTCCGTGCCTGAGCCCGGGTGCAAGCATGATTATGGACCGGTCACGATCCTTGAACGTAGTTGCGCCATCCGCCGTATTGGGAAATGTCCCTTGCGTTGAAGACAGCCACCGATTCGCAGAGAAAACCTTTCACCGGTTTGCCCGAAGCAAGATAGACGGTGCCGATGGCAAGGGGCGCCGGGACCCTGCCCACAAAGCGCCCAAAGGCCGCATCGGAAAGCCGGTAAACTTCAACTTCGACCGCAGTTCCGGCTTCCGTGCGAACCAACCCCGGTTTGGGGGGCGTGGTTCCCGGGAGCGCATACAGACGGTATAATGGGGCCGTACGAGTCTGTTCTACAAAATGCGCATTAAGCTCCTGGAGTTCCCAATGGAGGGGCAGACCGCGCAGGTGAGCGCCGACCACCGCCAGTTCGATCCCCCCGGCCGTTCCATCCTTATCCTCGGGAACAGGTTCACCGAGCCACACCTTGCCGATACGCCCAAGGGCTTCGTCCTGCCAGGCAGGCGCAACCCAGGTAACCCCGAACGGCAGGCCCTCTGACGTCCGGTCCCCGGGAACGGCCAGCGCGCACAGATCGAGCAGGTTGACGAAATTCGTGTAATACCCCAGCCGCGTATTGAGACCGATCGGATCGGCGAGCACCTCTTCAACCCGGTAATGGCCCGGGGCGGTCGGCAACAGCATCGCATCGATGCTCTCCCAAACGGGCAAGGTCGCGCGCCGTAACGCGGCCAGCCGGTCAAAGGCCGCAAATACATCCACCGCATGGTATTTTCGCTCGTTCTCCAAAATGGCACGGGTGACCGGATGAATCGATTCCAGGCGGGTTTCAAAAAACGGCCGGAGTGCTGCCACCCGCTCCGCCACCCACGGGCCGCCGTACAGCAGTTCCGCAACTTCGCGGAACCGGGTAAAATCGATTTCGCTGACGTTCCATCCCAGGGTGCGCACCCGTTCAACCGCCGCCTCAAAGGCGGACCGGTACGGTTTATGGCCGAAAAACTCGGGTTGCGCGGGAATGCCGACCCGCGGGGGACGGAAGGCCGGAGCCGCGGGGCCGGGCCGCCGGCGCGAGTACGGGTCGTCGGGGTCATATCGATCGATGACCGCGAAGACCGTCTCGGCTTCCGCCACCGTCCTGGTAAAGATCGAGACACAATCCAGCGAACGGCAGGCGGGCACCACGCCCGAGGTGGAGACCCGGCCGCGCGTCGGTTTCCAGCCGGTCAGTTCATTAAAACCCGCGGGAACGCGCCCGGAACCCGCGGTATCGGTGCCGAGGGCAAAAGCGCAAAGGTCTGCGGCCACGGCCACGGCCGACCCTGAACTCGAGCCTCCGCTGATCAGGGAGGCATCAAACACCGAATGCGGTATCCCGTACGGTGAGCGTGTCCCCACCAACCCGGCGGCAAACTGGTCAAGGTTGGTTTTGCCGATGGGGATTGCCCCCGCGGCGAGCAGATCGCGGACGCACCGGGCAGAAACTTCAGGTTGATAAGCAAAATCCGGGCAGGCGGCCGTCGTCGGCAACCCGGTGAAATCGATGTTGTCCTTGATGGCAAACGGGATTCCGTACAACGGCAATTCCGGCGAAGCGCTCCGGAGACTCCGGGCGCACTCCGACGCTTGTTCCCGGGGTACGACGGAAATCCAGATCGCTTCCTCACTCCGCTCCG
>JAFAUY010000431.1 GCA_019243005.1 Verrucomicrobiota bacterium
CCCGGCGCACTCCGCTCCGAGGGGACCGACGCGTGAGCTCAAACCTCACTCACCTCAACCCGCGGAACGGACCGAAGTTTCAAAACTCCGGAAATTTTTTAACGAAGGATTTTTAGAAAGATCGATCGCACGCGGTAGCTCATTCAGGGTGCTTCCGGTGCCGTTCAGGCCTGGGACGCGCTTGCGTAATGAGCCCGAGTCTGGTAGGTGAAGCCGGTCTTATTCCCTCCCCAGCCCGCCATGGCAGACCTCAAGCTTGTAAATGTCGTTAAGTGCTTCGGCCAGCACGAAGTGATTCATCGGGTAAACCTGCACGTCCAGGACGGTGAGTTCGTCGTCCTCGTCGGCCCGTCCGGCTGCGGCAAATCCACCTTGCTGCGCGTTATCGCCGGGCTCGAACCGGTAACCGGCGGCGAAGTCTGGATCGGCGGCACACGGGTCAACGACCTTGATCCCGCAAACCGCGGCGTGGCCATGGTCTTCCAAAACTTTGCCCTCTACCCGCATATGTCGGTGGAAGAAAACATGGCCTTCGGCCTCAAGATGGCCCGCCGTCCAAAACAGGAGATCAGGGAACGCGTGGCGCGCGCGGCTGAAATCCTGCAATTGACGGCTTACTTGAAACGGCGGCCGAAGGAACTCTCGGGGGGGCAGCGCCAGCGGGTCGCGATCGGGCGCGCCATCGTGCGGGAACCCGAAATTTTCCTCTTCGATGAACCGCTGTCGAACCTCGATGCGGAACTGCGGGGACAGATGCGCATTGAACTGTCCAAGCTCCACAGCGAATTACAAACCACGATGGTCTACGTGACTCATGACCAGATGGAAGCCATGACGCTGGCAGACAAGATCGTGGTCTTGAATTCGGGTCGTATCGAACAGATCGGCTCCCCGGCGGACCTTTACCTGCACCCGGCCAATTTGTTCGTGGCCGGCTTTTTCGGGATGCCGAAAATGAATTTCTTGAAGGTGCGCGCGGCGGCCGTCCAGGAGCAAAGGGTGACGGTGCGGAGTGACGATTTCACGGCCGGCGGGCTCGAAATCCCGGTTCAGGAGACGGCGGAGATTGCCTCGAATGATGCGCTTACCTTGGGCGTTCGCCCTGAGCACCTGACCGTAAGCCCTCCGCACAAGGGCAAAGGGTTGCTGACCATCGAAGTGGTTGAGGGTCTGGGAGACCTCACTTACATCCATGGGGTCACCCCCGCCGGAAACCGGATGACCGTCAGCGTCAAGGGGTTCCACGACTTCAAACACGCCGATTCCGTCGGTTACGATTTCAAGGTCAAGGACGTGCACCTTTTTGACCCGCGCGAAAATGCGATCCGGGTAGGGGTGGCCGGGTAAGCGATCGAATTCCGGATGGGGAGGGATTCGAACCCTCGGTACCTTGCGGTACACACGCTCTCCAGGCGTGCCCAATCGACCACTCTGGCACCCATCCTCGATGAGCCCACAATTGTGGGGGTAATCGCCACCGGATGCAACCGGATTTCCATGCCGGTCCGCGCCTTGGCAAGACGCACTTACGAGCTCTCGGAACCGGAAGCGCAGCCGTCGCCAGCCTGATTCCGCGGTTGGGCTTGCTTTAAAGCCGTGAGTTCGGCTTCAAGCTCTTCCAGTTTCGCCTCGGTCATCTCGACCTTGAGCTGATAGCGGTGCACCTGAATCCGCGAATGGTTCAACAACCCTCGCAATTCGCTCAACTGATTGCGGGTCTCTCGAAGAAGGCGCCGCAGTTCCTCGTGACGTTTTTCGAGCGCAGCCGGACTTTTACCCGTAAATGAAAAACGTATGGGCGGCGCGGTGCGCGTTTGTTGTAAAGCATCCGCCAGTTTGGCGGTGGCAGTCTGCAGGAACTGCAGGCTGGGCCCCTGATAGGCCGGTACGGTGACGATTTTGCCGCACAGCGCGCAAGGCACCTCCAGGCCGGACCCATCACGGTCGACGACGAGTTCACCCCCGCAGTGCGGACATTCGAAAACCACGTCCCTCTCGCTGACCTGGATGTCGTGCGTTTCGACCTCATCAGCAGTACGCATCGGTTCCTGAACCTTCCCCGGCGCCTCTTTCATACTGGAAAACACATTTTGAAATCAGACGGGTTTGAATTGAAAGCGCCGTTGAAAACCGGCTCTCGAAGCGGACCCGTTTTGAATATCATTATTTCTTCTATACCCGGCACAAAAAATTTGGCTTGCTCAAGCCAGACAGGTTGACACAGTGCGCGTGACCCAGAGCGCCAAGATGGCACACCCGGAGAACCCGCGGCCTCGCCCGTCCGTGCGTAAGTCTTTGGCGTTCAATAACTTTTTCTTTGTGCGGTGGCTGGCACGCACCTTGCAGTACTCCTTGCACCGGTTTATGGCTAAAATTCTTGGTATTGATCTTGGCACCACGAACTCGTGTATGGCGGTGATGGAGGGTGGTGAACCTGTGGTAGTGGAGAACTCTGAAGGAGCCCGTACCACCCCGTCAATCGTTGCCTTCACCAAGAGCGGTGAGCGTCTGGTCGGACAGGCTGCCAAACGGCAAGCGGTTACCAACGCGCAGAATACGATCTTTTCGATCAAGCGCTTCATGGGACGCAAATTTGATGAAGTGCAAGATGAGGCGAAGCGGGTGCCTTATAAGGTGGTTAAAGCAAAGAACGGTGACGCGTACGTCGAGGTGCAGGTAGGCGGGGAACGCAAAACGTTTTCTCCCCCTGAGATTTCGGCGATGATTTTAGGGAAATTGAAGGCCGACGCGGAAGCGAAGCTGGGCGAAACCATTACCCAGGCGGTGATCACGGTGCCGGCCTATTTTAATGACTCGCAGCGCAACGCCACCAAGGACGCCGGGCGCATTGCCGGCCTTGAGGTCCTTCGAATCATCAACGAGCCAACGGCGGCGTCGCTGGCTTACGGCCTGGATAAAAAGAAGGACGAGAAGATTGCCGTCTATGACCTCGGCGGTGGCACGTTCGATATTTCCGTGCTCGAAATCGGGGATGGCGTTTTTGAAGTGAAGGCCACCAACGGCGATACCCATCTGGGCGGTGATGACTGGGACAATGCCGTCATGGACTGGATCATTTCGGAGTTCCGCACTGAAACCGGGATTGACCTGAGCCGCCAGGCCGATGCACTTCAGCGCATCAAAGAGGAAGCTGAAAAGGCCAAAATCGCGTTGTCATCTTCACAGGAGTACGAGATTAACCTGCCGTTTATCACGGCCGACGCGACGGGGCCAAAGCACATTCAGAAACGGCTTACGCGGGCCAAGCTGGAACAGTTGACCGATCAATTGGTCCAGCGCACCATCCCGCCGGTAAAACAGTGTCTGTCGGATGCGAAGCTGAGCGAACGTGACGTCAATGAGTTGGTGCTGGTCGGCGGTATGACGCGCATGCCCAAGGTGCAGGAGACTGCCCGCAAACTCATCGGTAAGGAGCCCCATAAGGGTGTCAATCCGGACGAAGTGGTGGCGGTCGGCGCGGCGATCCAGGGTGGCGTCCTGCGGGGCGACGTGAAGGACGTGCTTCTGCTCGACGTGACTCCGTTGACGCTGGCGATCGAAACCATGGGTGGAGTCGCTACCCCGATGATTCCGAAGAATACCACCATTCCGACCCGGAAGAGCGGCGTATTCTCGACCGCGGCAGACAACCAGCCGGGGGTCGAAATCAAGGTGCTCCAGGGTGAACGCCGTATGGCAGCGGACAACAAGAATCTTGGTACTTTCCACCTGGATGGTATTCCACCCGCTCCTCGTGGTGTTCCGCAGATTGAAGTTACCTTTGACATCGACGCAAACGGGATCCTGAACGTCTCCGCCAAGGACCTTGGCACCGGTAAAGAGCAAAAAATTTCTATCACGGGTTCAAGCGGTCTGACGAAAGAAGAAGTGGAGCGCCTGCGGCGTGATGCGGAAGCCCATGCCGAGGAAGACCGCAAGTCCTACGAACTTGTGGAAGCGCGTAACAACGCGGACAACCTTGCCTATCAGTGTGAAAAGCAGCTCAATGAGCTTGGCGACAAGGTACCGGCTGACCGTAAACAGAGTATCCAGGATGCCATCCGGCACGTTCGTGAATCGCTCAACGGTAACGATCTTGACACGATCCGGCGGGCGAGCGACGACTTGCAGTCGAAGTTCCAAGCCGTGAGTGCCGACCTGTACAAACAGGCGTCCGCCCAGGCGGGTTCGTCGCGGACTGAGGCTGGTCCGGAGGCCGGGCCCACCGAGGCGCCGAGAAGTGATGCCGGACCTGATGATAAGGTCGTCGACGCCGACTTTGAGGTGGTTGACGAAGACAAGCGCAAGGGTAAGTAATCTACCCCGATAAGACGCTTTATCGTCAACGTGGTTTCCGGTACCGCGGCGGTTCATCCTTCGCCGCCGCGGTGCTGGCTAAGGAGCAATAACCCTAAAAGGAGGATACGATCTATATGGCAATTAACGTAAAACCTCTCGCCGATCGCGTGCTCGTTCAGCCGCTCGAAGAGAAGGAAGTCAAGAAAGGTGGGATCATTATTCCTGATACGGCCAAAGAAAAGCCTCAGGAAGGAACGGTCGTCGCGCTCGGCACCGGTAAGGTCGACGAGAACGGCAAGAAGATCGAATTCAACGTCAAGGTTGGTGACAAGGTGCTGATTTCCAAGTATGGCGGCACCGAAATCAAACTTGACGACATAAACTACCTAATCCTGCGTGAGGATGATATCCTCGGAATTCTTGGCTAACTGGAACCCACAGAACATTTAAATCATTCGACCTTACAAAGTTTTATGGCAGCGAAACAATTGCAATTCGATGAGTCTGCGCGCCACGCACTGTTGCGCGGTGTGGAGAAACTCGCGAAAGCGGTAAAAGCGACTCTCGGTCCCTCCGGCCGCAACGTGATCCTGGATAAAAAGTTCGGCAGCCCGACGATCACCAAGGACGGGGTGACGGTTGCGAAGGAGATCGAGCTTGAAGATCCTTATGAGAATATGGGCGCACAGCTCGTCCGTGAGGTGGCTTCCAAGACCTCGGATGTGGCCGGCGACGGTACCACGACCGCTACGGTTCTGGCCGAATCCATCTTCCGTGAAGGCCTTAAAAATGTAACCGCCGGCGCCAACCCTACCTACCTCCAGCGCGGCATCCAGAAAGCCGTCGACGCCATCGTAGAAGAACTGAAGCACATTTCCAAGAAGGTTTCTGACCAGACGGAGATCGCTCAGGTTGCGACGGTGTCGGCCAACTGGGATAAAACGATCGGCGACATTATCGCCGACGCCATGGAGAAAGTTGGTAAGGATGGCACTATTACGGTTGAGGAAGCCAAGTCGATCGAGACGACGCTCGAAGTCGTCGAAGGCATGCAGTTCGACAAGGGCTACTTGTCGCCTTACTTCGTCACCAACACGGAGACGATGGAAGCGGTCCTCGAGAATGCTTACATCCTCATTCACGAGAAGAAAATCTCCAGCCTTAAGGATCTCCTCCCGGTGCTCGAGAAGGTCGCCAAAGCCAGCCGTCCGCTGCTGATCATCGCAGAAGACGTGGAAGGCGAAGCCCTCGCGACGCTGGTCGTCAACAAGCTGCGCGGCACGCTGCAGGTTGCGGCGGTCAAGGCCCCGGGTTTCGGCGATCGCCGCAAGGCGATGCTGGAAGACATCGCGGTCCTGACCGGCGGTCGTTGTTTGACGGAAGATCTCGGCATCAAGCTGGAGAACATCACGTTGGATGACCTCGGCCGCACCAAGCGCGTGACCATCGACAAGGAAACGACGACGATCGTCGAGGGTGAAGGCTCCAGCTCCGCGATCCAGGGCCGCGTCAACCAGATCCGTCGTCAGATCGAGGAGACGACTTCGGATTACGACCGGGAGAAACTCCAGGAACGGCTGGCTAAGCTGGCCGGCGGCGTGGCCGTCATCAATGTAGGCGCCGCGACCGAGACGGAGATGAAGGAGAAGAAAGCGCGCGTTGAAGATGCGTTGCATGCAACCCGCGCCGCGGTGGAAGAAGGCATCGTCCCGGGCGGCGGCGTTGCGTTTATCCGTTCCCAAAAAGCGTTGGACAACCTGAAGCTTGAAGGCGACGAACTGGTCGGTCTGGAGATCGTCCGCCGGGCGGTGGAATCGCCACTGCGCCAACTGGCGTCCAATGCCGGCCGCGAAGGCGCCCTCATCGTTCAGGAAGTCAAGGCTCGCAAGGGCAATGAAGGTTACGACGTGTCGAAAGGCGAATACGTTGACTTGGTCAAGGCCGGCGTGGTCGACCCGACCAAGGTGACCCGGACCGCGCTGCAGAATGCGGCGTCGATCTCCGGCCTGTTGCTGACCACCGAAGCCCTGGTCTCCGAAGTGCCGGAGAAGGAGAAACCGGCCCCGACACCTCCGGGTGGCATGGGCGGCATGGGCGGCATGGACTACTGATTCGGTGATTGTTAATCAGGTAGTTCAAACCCTGCCTGCGATAGTGAAAACCCGGTCCCGTATGGGGCCGGGTTTTCTTTTTTAAATGCCACAAGCCGAAAAATGCCAACGAATGCCACAAATGAACGGGGGATCATCCGCAGAACACGCAGACGACGCAGAAGCCACGGATTACGCAGATTCCACAGATTTGAAGGGGAGCGCCCTACCCGACACCCGCCACCGTTCCCTCATTTGTGGCATTTTTCGGCTTGTGGCATTTGTGGCATTCTACCCAGCCACGACATTCACGAGCTTATCAGGGACTATGATGACCTTGCGCACGGTTTTGCCGGCGACGTGCTCCTGGATCTTTGGCGAGCTGAGTGCCTGCTTTTCCAAGGCCTCGTTTTCCAGACCTTTGTGCACGGTTATTTTGTCCCTGAGTTTGCCGTTAACCTGCAGTACCACTTCGACCTGATCTTCGGCCAGGTAGGCGGGATTAAATTCCGGCCACCTCTGCCCGGAAACCAGGCCCGGAAACTCCGGGGCAAACTCCCGGCCTAACTGCTCCCAAAGTTCCTCCGTCAGGTGCGGCGCGAACGGGTTCAACAGCAGCAGCAGCGTGCGTACCGCCTCCACCGGCCGGACTTCGGCGCCGGTAAATTCATTTACGTAGATCATCAGCTGAGCGATCGCCGTGTTGAATGCAAGCGCTTCGACGTCTCCGGTCACCTTCTGGATTGTGGCATGCACGACTTTTCGTTGCGCAGGCGTCAACGCTTGACGCGTGACGGTGCGCGACAACTGCCACCGGCCCTCCTGATCTTCCTCCATGACCAGGCGCCAGACCCGGGCGAGGAACCGGTAAACGCCTTCCACGCCGCTCATGCTCCATGGCTTGGTCGCCTCCAGCGGCCCCATGAACATCTCGTATAGCCGCAAGGCATCGGCCCCGTAATCGGCGATCACATCGTCCGGGTTAACCACGTTGCCGCGGCTTTTCGACATCTTGTGATTGTCCTGGCCGAGGATCATGCCTTGATTTACCAGTCGCTGGAACGGTTCGATCGTCGAGACATACCCCAAATCGTAAAGGACCTTGTGCCAGAATCGCGAGTACAGGAGGTGAAGCACGGCGTGCTCGGTGCCACCGACGTAAAGGTCGACTCCGCCCGGTTTGCCGCCTGACATCCAGTAGCGTTCGGCTTCGGCGTTAACGAACCGGCCGTGTTCATGCGGCGACAGGTAGCGCAGGTAATACCAGCACGACCCGGCCCATTGCGGCATGGTGTTAAGCTCCCGGGTCGCCCCGTCCGGCAACCGGATCCAGTCCCTGGCCTTTGAGAGTGGCGGTTCAATCGTACCGGTCGGACGGTAATCTTCCAAAGGCGGCGGGATCACCGGCAACGCAGCCTCCGGCAAGGCTTCGTGACGGCCGTCCCGCCAGACGATCGGGAAAGGTTCACCCCAGTAGCGCTGCCGCGAAAACAGCCAGTCGCGCAGCTTGTAGTTTACCGTCCGGCGCCCTGACCCTTGCTGCTCCAGCCGTTCGATGACTCTGCGCTTGGCGTCGGGTGTGGCCAGGCCATTAAGGAAACCGGAGTTGATTGAAGTCCCCTCTCCGGTGAAGCAGCCCTCCACCGGTTTCGCCGGGGCGACCACCGGCCGGATTTCAAGCCCGAACTTCTGCGCGAAATCGTAGTCACGCTCGTCATGAGCCGGCACCGCCATGATCGCACCCGTTCCGTAGGTCGCCAGAACGTAATCCGCGATCCAGACGGGAACCTTTTCCTGATTAACCGGATTGATCACGTAGCCGCCGGTAAAAATGCCGGTCTTTTCCTTGGCTAAATCGGTGCGTTCGAGGTCGGATTTCGCCGCGACCTGCGTCTGGTACGCCTCCACCGCGGCCCGTTGCGAGGCGCTCGTCAGGGTTGGAACCAGCGGATGCTCCGGCGCCAGCACGACGTAAGTGGCGCCGAACAGGGTGTCGGGCCGGGTGGTAAACACGGTAATACTCTCCGGCTGGCCGTCGATTTGAAAATGTGCCTCCGCACCTTCGCTGCGCCCGATCCAATTGCGCTGCAGCGCCTTGATCGACTCGGGCCAGTCCAGGCCTTCCAGTTCTTCCAGCAAGCGATCAGCGTACGCGGTGATCCGAAGCATCCATTGCCGCATCGGACGGCGCACGACCGGAAAGCCGCCCACCTCGCTCTTGCCGTCCACGACTTCCTCGTTGGCCAGGACGGTGCCCAGTTCCTGGCACCAGTTGACGGGCGCCTCGCTCACATAAGCAAGCCGGTGCCGGTCGAGAAAAGCCCGCAAATCGGCTGCAGATTCGTCCGGCAATTCGCCGCGCCGTTTCTCGGCCAATTCGCTGATCGGCCGGGCAGCATTCGCTTCAGGATCGAACCAGGCATGGTACAGCCGGAGAAAGATCCATTGGGTCCAAAGGTAGTATTCCGGATCGGTGGTGTTGATTTCCCGCCGCCAATCGTAACTGAAACCGATCTTTTTCAGCTGGGCCTTGAACCGTTCCACGTTGCGCGCGGTTGCAACGGACGGGTGCTGGCCCGTACGAATGGCAAACTGCTCCGCCGGCAGGCCGAACGCGTCCCACCCCATTGGATGGAGCACATTGAAACCCCGCATCCGCTTGTACCGCGCCAGGATATCGGTCGCGGTATAACCTTCCGGGTGCCCGACGTGCAACCCCTCGCCGCTCGGGTAAGGGAACATGTCCAGCACGTAGAACTTCGGCTTGACCGGGTCGAAGCCCGGTTCGCCCGGGTTCGGGACCGAGAACGTCCTGTGCTCATCCCAATGGCGCTGCCATCTGGGTTCGAATTCGGCGAATGGAAATTGTTTACGTCGTTCAGTCATCGAAGCACTCACGCTTGTACCCGGAAGCTTCCAGGATGCTCCATTATGTCTCATTTTGCGAATGCGGCGAAAATTTTCCTGGCGGAACGTATTTTTGGCAAACGGTATAATGTAGCTCCATGCGCACATGCAAACGCTCGTGATCGCGACCAGAAACGCGCATAAAACGCGGGAAATCCACCAAATGCTCGGGTCCGGATGGGACGTCCGGGACCTCACGGCGTTGCCTCATGCCCCTGAGGTGGAAGAAACCGGCCAAACCTTTCAGGACAATGCCGTTCTGAAAGCGGTGACGATTTCCAGGTACGTTACCGGGCTGGTGCTGGCCGATGATTCCGGCTTGGAAGTCGACGCCTTGAACGGCGTGCCGGGGGTTCGGTCCGCGCGCTTTGCCGGTCCTGGCGCCACGGATGCCGACAACCGTAACTTGCTGCTGAAAGAGCTCGCGAAGGTGCCCGGCGACCGGTTCCCGGCCCGGTTCTGCTGCGTCATGGCGCTCGCCAGCCAAGGGGAAGTGCTTGGGACGTTTCCCGGCGTGGTCGAAGGCGAGGTGATCCCGGCCGAACGCGGGAGCGGCGGTTTCGGCTACGATCCGATGTTCATCCCTCGAGGTTACCAGGAGACCTTTGCAGAACTTCCGCCGGTCATAAAAAATAGCATTAGCCACCGCGCCCGGGCCCTCGCCAGGATGCTGGAATTTTTGCGCAGCTAATCCACAGATTAAAAAATCATCCGCAGAACACGCAGAGAACGCAGAAAAGAGAGAAAACCTCCACAGATTACGCAGATAAAGAGCACACCTCACGACGGCATCGGCCGCTCTTTGTTGGTGGCATTTTCTGCCGCTCCTACCATTTGCCGGCGGGGATAGGAAAGACCCGGTTTTTACTGCAGACCCAAACCCGGTGCGACTCCTCCAGGTGCACCGGCGTACCGGCGGCCCAAGGCGAAAACGCCGGCAGGATCAGCGTACGGCGGGTCTCAATCAGCGCCGGAGTGCGCAGGCGCGTACCGGTCGCATCATTAAATTTCCAGCACGGGTGAAAATGCCCGATCACGTCCACCGCGTCGGCCAGGGGCGGGAGGTCGCCGTGACCGTGGTGAAAGCGGTAACCATGCATCCGGTGCTCATCAACTAACTCCACGTTCCGAAGTTGCCGGTCGTGATTTCCGCGGACCAGCACCACCCTGGGTCCCAACTGCCGGAGTTCGTCGAGAAAGTGAACCGCCGCACGCTCGGCCAGGCTGCAATGGACGATGTCACCGACGACCACCAAGGTTTGCGGCTGGTGATCCGCCACCAGTTCCCGCAAACGGCCGGCAATCGTGTCCATACCCCAGAACGGAACCAGCCAGCCCCGCGCGCGCTGGCTCACTTCATAGCCGAAATGAAGATCGGCGACCGCCATCCAACGTTGTTTGGTATGCAACAGGGCGAGACGCGAGTCGAGCAGTACGTCCGGCGCGATAACGGCAGCAGGCATAAAACGAACCCCGAAAACAGGTGACACTTCCTCCCGGGAACGTTACCATTACCCAGCTGTACAACCGGCGCCATCCAGGCCCGCGAAATTTTTGAAATCTAAAACGAAAAAAGATCATGGGTACCATTCTTCTGATCATACTGGTGCTGTTGTTGATCGGCGCTCTGCCAACGTGGCCCTACAGTTCTGGATGGGGGTATTATCCGAGCGGCGGTTTGGGCCTGCTGCTGGTGATCATTTTGATCCTGGTTGCTCTCGGTTACGTACGGTTTTAGGCAAATGGATCCTGCCGGTCAGTGACCAGGCACGATCCATCAGGGCCTTTGATACAACGCAACGCGAAGCCTCCCTGGGCGGCTTTGCGTTTGTGTTTTTGCCCGGATTCGCCAGACCGGCTCACGCGCGGGTGGGCTGGCCCTGGCCCGGGCCTTAAAGGATAACCGGCCACCTGCCCGTTGTGAGCACCGATTACCATCTCCATACGCCGCTTTGCCATCACGCCGTCGGGCACCCGCGCGAATACGTGACGCAGGCGCAAACGCGCGGCCTTCAGGAAATCGGGTTCGCGGACCATAACCCGATGCCGGTACAGTACGACAACTGGCGGATGTCCAAAGACGATCTGCCCCGGTACGTTGAACTCATCGGGGAAGCGCGCGAGACCGGGTTTCCGGTCCGGCTGGGCCTCGAATGCGATTACATTCCAGGGTACGAAAGCTGGATTGAGCAGCTCAGCAAATTGTATCCGTGGGATTACCTGATCGGCAGCGTCCATTACCTCGGCCCCGGTTGGGACGTCGATAACCCGGAGCTCGTCTACAAATTCGAACAGGTGCCGGTCGATGAAATCTGGGACCTTTATTGGGCAAATTACCTTCGTTGCATCCGGTCCGGGCTCTTCGACTTTGTCGCGCATCCTGACCTCCCCAAGAAGTTTGGCCACCGGCCCAAGACGGATCCACGGCCGGCCTACGAAAATGTGGTCCAGGCGTTGATCGACCACGATGTGGCCTTCGAGCTGAACACCGCTGGCTGGCGCAAAGCGGTGGGTGAACAATACCCGGCCTTCGATTTCTTGAAACTGGCGGCAGCAGCCAGCGCTCCCGTGCTGGTTAATTCGGATGCGCATGCGCCCGAAGAAGTGGGTACCGGCTTCGTCCAGGCTTACCAGTTGCTGCGTGAAGCCGGTTATCGGGAAAGGGTGCAGTTCCAGGGGCGACGCCGGTTCCCGGTGCCGTTGTAGGCAGAAAAAACGCATGATCCTCCAGGCCCGCACGCGATCCGTCCGGTTTCCCCGCCGGCCATTGGTCATGGGCATCGTCAACGTCACGGACGATTCGTTCTCCGGCGACGGGACCCTTGAGGTCGGCATGGCTCTCCGGCACGCCCGAACCCTGATCGAACAAGGCGCCGACATCATCGACGTGGGAGGCGAGAGCGCCCGGACCAATCGTGAAGCCATCGCCGAGCCGGAGGAAATACGGCGGGTGATTCCCGTCGTGCAACGGTTCCCGGAAACTTACGAGGGGGTAACGGCGGTGGATGATCACCAGGTGTTTCCCCCGCTACTCTCCGTCAACACCTGGCGCCCCGGCGTGGCACGAGCGACCCTGGCCGCAGGCGGTGACATCCTGAACGACATGAGCGCGCTGCCCGACGACGAGAACGCCCGGGTGGCGGCGGCGACCGGTGCCGCCCTGGTCATCATGCATTCGGTCGGCCTGCCGAAACAACCGCACACCCATGTGCAATACCCGGACGTAATGCGGGCGCTCCACGAATTTTTCGAGGCGAAGATCAATGAGGCCATGCGCAGCGGGGTCAACGCTGACGCCATCATCCTGGATCCCGGCATCGACTTCGCGAAACAGAAAAAAGACAACCTGCGGATCCTGCGTGAGCTGGGTTTGCTCCAAGTATTTGGCCGCCCGATCCTGTTGCCGGTCTCACGCAAGACCGTACTCGGCGAAACGCTCGGCATCCCAAATGCCAAAGACCGCGATGCCGGCACGATCGCCTGCGTCGTGGCCGGAATTTTGCGAGGCGCCGCCATCTTCCGGGTCCACAACGTCCACGCGACCTCCCAAGCCGTACGGGTGATCTGGGGAGTAACGGGTAGCGAGTAACGCGTACGAGTAACGGGGGTTTGAGGGAGGATCTCACGTTGTGATCGCTACACGCCGCGCCCGTCAGGCGCCTCATTTCGAGTGATGAACGTGCGGCGCGCCGTTTCAAGCACCCGTTACGCGTTATCCGTTACTCGTTACGCGCTACTGCAAGCACCGCGCCACAAGCGAAAACCGCGACGAGCAGGGGCAGAGCGTACCGGGGCATGGAGTAGTTAAACGCGCAGGTGGCCGTGTACGTCACCAAGCCAATGCCAAACATGGTGACGCCGGTCAGCGCCAGCGCCAACGGCAGGTCCCGTCGAACTATTCTCAGGATACCAATCCCGATAAAGAGGGCGAGCCACGCCCCGACCGGCATAAACCGCCAATGCCGGATGAAGTTGTCATGAAAGGCCCGGTCCAACGCCGCTTGCGCGACTGCGTGGTTGAAGATCGGCAGGCCGCTGACGCCGGCCCAGGCCCAGGGCCGCTCTGCAATGAGCGGAATCGAGTCAAACGTCGATTTTGCGCCGGTCAGGGCGATCCCTTGATCGTTGGTCGGGTAAAAGCCTTTTCCGACGTCGTTCAAAATGAGCCTGACCAGCCGCGGGTCGCAGGTCCGGTAGTAAGCCATGACGGCGTCAAAAATGATTCGGTCCCGTTCCACGTTGAGCGCCTCACCCGAAAACCCTCTCCGGACCAGTTCGTCTTCAATCACCTTCCCGGTACCGCGGTTGTAATCTCCAACCGTGGCCGAAGCCACGACCGCGGACCGGACGGCGGCGGCGCGCTGCGGGTCGTCCTCCCGCACGGTGGCCGCAACCCGCTGCGCGACCCGGTGGCGCTCCGCGGGGGACAAGCTGTCCAGGAAAGTTCCGATCCGGGAACTTGCCGTTCGCCCCATCGTCCGCCTGACCACCACGCCGAAGTGCTCGCAGAGCCGGGCCACGGTGAACTGCTCGACCCATAAGCTCGCTCCACTCAGCAGCAACGCGATCGTGGCGATTCCCAGCATGGCCCGCACGCGGCCCGGCGATCCGGTCCGGTTGAAACGCCAGTGATAAAGGACAAGAACGGCCGCGGTGGCCGGGAGCCAGCCAAGCAGCAGGGCGCTGACGTGCCGCGAGCCGATGCTGAAGACCAGGACGATGGTGTAAACAGCCCAGGTTTTCCAGGTAGCGCGACGGTAAAGGATGCGTAACCCGACCCCGAAGAGGGCAAACCAGGTAATCGGCGTCGTGACCTCCGCCCCGCAGGTATGCGCAAACGAATAAAAGCTCGCTACGCTGGCCAGCATCAAGGCAGCCACACCGCGCCCAACGTCGGACGCCGGCAAACTGAAAACGAAGTAGCGCAGCCCCAGCCATAACAGCGCATGCTGGCAAACGGCCAGGGCATAAAGGGCCTCCAGTGACGGGTGCTGGGCGGACAGGATCCCGGGAGCCGCCCCGTGGAGAAGCGTGTCCGTGATCCAAAAAGGCACTCGCCCGAGCACGCAGTAGAGCGGCGGGCAGAGCAGCAAATTGTCGGAAGTAAACGGCGACGCGAGCGAGTTCAGAACGTCAACGTCCTTCCAAAACGGCAGGTATCGGGCGAAAAACCAGAGCGAAGGGAGGATCAGGACCACCAAAGGATGCCGTCCGATCGCGCCGAATGCTTTGACCGGAAAGTTGATCCAACGTCCGGGGGCACTTGCCGGCTTAGGCGGGGGCGTTTGGGTCGGTTGGATACTGAGGCGGCTGCTCTGGTTACTCATTCTGGCTGACGGTTTGGCCGATTGCTTAGCACTCATTCCCCGCGTTGTCAGCCGGAGTCGGCGGGGATGCCATGAGATTCCTGCCGGGGAAAGTCCGTGCGGCTTCGCCAGGCCGGGTGATCGCGAATCAACTCGAGTGCGGTCCTGGTGAGGCTTTTCCCGGGCTCAATCCGGGGCCAGGGCGAAGCCCCCGACGGATGGGGCAGCGGTACCAGATCGAAGCGATGTCCCCAACGTACAGCCGGAAAGAGTTTTCCGATCAGGTCGTGCAACGGCGGCAGCGGCTCAACGAACCGGCCAATCGCGAGTCTGCCCACGCAGATCACCAATTCAGGTTTGAGCAGTGCGAACTCCGCCTGCATCCAAGTGGAACAGTTCTCGATTTCCTGGCGGCTGGGCACCCGGTCGCCCCCTTGGGAACCGCGTCCCGGAAAGCAGCGGCAGACGGCGGCCATGTAAACGGTGACTCGAAACTCGGCCTCGCTGATCCCAACCGTTTCCCAGAACCATTTGAACATGGTCTTACCGGCCGTCCAGGCAAACGGCCGGCCCATCAACGGTTCTCTCACCCCGGGGGCTTGGCCGATGAGCATGACTTTACTGCGCACGGGCCCGCCGGAAACCGGTGTAGAACGCATTTGCGGGCATTTCCGGCACGCCGCCAACGCCTGGATATGGTGCTGCAGTTCGGCGGTAGGCGGGACTTCCGGCATGGAATAATGCCACCAATGCCACAAGCCGAAAAATGCCACAAATGAAGAGGAGTCCCGCGCTAACAACTACTTGCGCGATCTTCAAAGCACAGCCTAACGTGCAAGCTCATCCATGCCCGGAGACGAACCCTTGGAACTCAAAGAGATCAAAGCCATCATCGATCTGATGAAGAAAAATAACCTGGCCGTCTTCAAGCTCGAGAAAGAAGGCTTTAAACTCGAGCTTGAAGCGCAGCGGCCGGTTGCCCCGATCGTGACCGCTACCCCGTCCATCCCGGCGACGGTTGCGCCGATTGCCGCCTCCCCGGCTCCAGGCCCGGTTCCTGCGTCGGTCACGGAGCCTCGACGGGAATGGAAAGAGATCGTTTCTCCAATGGTCGGCACCTTTTACCGGGCACCCTCTCCTGAATCTGCCCCGTACGTGCAGGTGGGTCAGGACGTTGATGAAGAAACGGTGGTCTGCATCATTGAGGCCATGAAGGTGATGAACGAAATCAAAGCCGAGATGCGCGGTGTCATTGCAGAGGTTCTCGTCGAGAACGGAACACCGGTTCAGTTCGGCCAACCCTTGTTCCGGGTCCATTAGGCCGTGTTTTCCAAGATCCTTATCGCCAACCGTGGCGAGATCGCGCTTCGCATCATCCGGGCTTGCAAGGAACTGGGGATTGCGACCGTCACCGTCTACTCCGAAGCCGACGTTGATTCGTTGCACGTGCAGTTGGCTGATGAGGCCGTCTGCATCGGTCCCGCACCGAGCGCCGAGAGCTACCTCAAAATTGATCGCATCATCAGCGCCGCGGAGGTCACCGACGTGGATGCAATTCATCCAGGGTACGGCTTTCTGGCCGAGAACGCGCATTTCGCGGAGATCTGCGGCAGCTGCAACATCAAATTCATCGGCCCCTCGCCTTCGGCCATCCGGGCGATGGGAGACAAAAACGCTGCGCGCGAACAAGCGATCAAGGTAGGCGTACCGGTTTCGCCGGGCAGCGACGGCGTGGTCAACACCGAACAGGAAGCGTTGCGGATCGCCAAAAAAATCGGTTATCCGGTGATGATCAAAGCGATCGCCGGCGGGGGCGGCCGGGGCATGCGGCCCGCGCACAACGAGGTGAGCCTGATCCAGGGCTTCCATGCGGCCCGTGCCGAAGCCGAAAAGGCGTTCGGCAACAACGCCATTTACATCGAGAAGCTCATCGAAAACCCGCATCATATCGAGTTTCAGGTTCTGGGCGACGGTCACGGCCGCATCGTTCACCTGGGTGAACGCGATTGCTCCATCCAGCGGCGCAATCAGAAGATCATCGAAGAATGCCCGTCGCCCCTGATGACGCCGGAATTGCGGGCGCGCATGGGTGAAGCTTCGATCAAACTTGCCGAGTCCGTCGGTTACGAAAATGCCGGCACCATGGAGTACCTGGTCGATGATCAGGGCAACTTTTACTTCATGGAAATGAATACGCGCATCCAGGTGGAACACCCGGTGACAGAAGAAGTTTACGCCTGCGACCTGGTCAAGGAACAGATTTCGATCGCGAGCGGAAACAAGCTCTCGGAGCACGTCACCTCCGCGACCCCGCGCAGTCACGCGATCGAATGCCGCATCAATGCCGAAGACCCGCGAAATAATTTTCAGCCGTCCCCGGGCATGATTGACCTCTATTACGCACCCGGGGGACGCGGGGTCCGGATCGATTCGCACGCCTACGCGAAGTACACGGTTCCACCGTACTACGATTCGATGATCGCCAAATTGATCACGGTCGGCTCGACGCGCAACGCGGCGATCCGGCGCATGTCGCGCGCCCTGAATGAGTACCTGATCACCGGCATCAAGACCACCATTCCGCTCCAGGCGCAGATTATGCAGAACGGAGACTTTCAGGCTGGAAGGTTCGACACCAGCTTCGTGGAACGCCTGATGAAAGGAACGACGCGCCTTACCTAAGAGGGTGTGTGGGAACCGAGGCCGGTGAGCTTGGTCCGCCTGAGTCTCCCACACACCCTCTAGGGTTCCGCGTGCGATGGCTGAATCATCATCCTACGGACCGCCGTTGCGGTCCGTCCAAGGGGGTTGCCGGTGTCGCGCGCAGCCTGCCGCTTCGGCCCGCTGGCCTGGGCCGGTGGTTACCGGTTGCGTCCGCCTCTCTCTGCCGTTTGTTATGGGCTGTGAAGGATCTGCAGGAATGCCTCTTGTACGCGATCGTGGACCTGGGCTACGTGGAACCCGCGCGAGCCGCTGACGTAACGCACCAACTCATTCAGGGCGGCGCGGACCTGATCCAACTGCGGGCCAAGGGTGTGGCCAGCAAAGAGGTTGCCGCTTTGGTCACCGAGTTGCACGCCGTGACCCAGCCGCCCGGTATTCCGCTCATTTTGAACGACTACCCGGAACTGCTGGCGGAAGTTGAGGCTGAGGGTTGCCACGTGGGGCAGGACGATGCTTCGGTGGCCGAAGCGCGCCACCGGGCAGGCCGTGAATGCATCGTCGGCAAATCCACGCATTCCCCCGGCCAGGCCGTCCGGGCCTTCCAGGAAGGCGCGGACTATATCGGGTTCGGCCCCCTTTTTGCCACGCCGACCAAACCGGAGGCCAAACCAATCGGTTTATCCGACCTTCCAACCGTCCATGCAGCGGTCAATATCCCGATTTTCGGCATCGGCGGCGTCAAACTTTCCAACCTGGAAGAGGTGCTGTCGGCGGGCGCTCGGCGCGTCTGCATCGTCTCTGACCTCCTGCAGGCCCCGAATATCCTGGAAAAGGCGCGAAGTTTAAAAGCGGTGCTCAGGGGGGCGGAGATCGGCGGATAAGCGTCTTGTCCCAAACTCGGGCTCGGGATGCGCTGCGATGCAGCCGCAAAACGAAAACTTCAGACCGCAAGAACCGCGCACCCCTTAAAAAACGGTTGTTTCCGGTCCGGTTTAAGCTCACCTAAAGCGCCATGTCCGTCCTTATTGTCGGTTCCATCGCGATTGACGATATTAGAACGCCCGCCGCCCATTACCCTGATCTGCTCGGCGGATCCGCGTCTTACGCAGCCCTGAGTGCCAGCTACTTTGCTCCCGTCAGCCTCGTCGGCATTGTCGGTACGGATTTCCCGCAACGGTATCTCGACCTGTTTCGTTCCCGGAAGATTGACCTGAACGGCCTGGAGATCGCCAACGGGAAAACGTTCCGTTGGGCGGGTGAGTACGAAGCCGACATGAACAAACGGCAGACGTTGCACGTTGAACTCAACGTGTTTGAAACTTTCCGCCCACGGCTGCCTTCCGGTTACGAATCCATCCCGATCGTGCTTTTGGGCAATATCAGCCCTGAACTCCAGGCCCACGTGCTCAGCCAGACGCATCGCCCGCGGTTCGTGGTGGCAGACACGATGGACCTTTGGATCATGACCACGCGCCAGGAGCTCCTGGAGTTGTTGCCGCGGGTAGATCTTCTCGTGCTTAACGATAGCGAGGCGCGGCAGTTCACGGAAGAGGATAACCTGATCCGTGCCGGGCGGGCCGTCCTCGCCCTCGGGCCCAGATACGTGGCGATTAAAAAGGGCGAACACGGCTGCATCCTCCTCTCGCAAGACCGCTTTTTCAGCTGCGGCGCCTATCCGTTGGAAACCGTGCAAGACCCGACCGGCGCGGGCGACACGTTTGCCGGCGGGCTGGCCGGATACCTCTCAGGACAAAACAAGGCCGAGGTCACGTTCGACGACCTTAAACGCGCCGTGGTACATGGGAGCCTGATGGCCAGCTTCTGCGTGGAAGCCTTCAGCGTCCAGCGGATGGTCGGTCTGTCAGAAAAGGAGATCAGCCAGCGCTACGACTCCTTTGTGGCGATGAGCCACTTTTAAATGCCACGAATGCCACGAACAAGGGTTCAGTCATTTGTGGCATTCGTGGCATTTTTCCGCTTGTGGCATTTAGATCCTGGCAAGGGCGTCCAGCGTTCGCTCAACTTCCTCCAGGGTGTTGTAATGCACAAAGCCGGCGCGCACCAGGCCGCCGTCTTTGGCCAACCCGAGGCGATCGACGAGGTCTACCGCATAAAAATGCCCCGACCAGACGAAGATGCCGGCGCGCGCCAATTTTTCGGCCACTTCGGCCGGCGTCACGCCGTGTACCCGAAAGGCAAAGGTCGGGGTGCGCGCCCCGCACGCCTCCGGGTCGGCGGATCCGTAGATCTCGATCCGGTGCTGGCTTCGAACCCCTTCAAGAAAAGCCTGGCCAAGATGCGTTTCGTGCTCGCGAATCACGTTCATCGCGTCGTGCAGGATGGCTTGGCCGCTGGTCCGATAGCCAACTTCCCGTAAGTAAGCCAAGGCTGCCTGTACACCGGCGATCGCTTCAAAATTCTGCGTTCCCGTCTCCCATTTGCCCGGTGCGCAGCCGGGGGCGGGACGAACTTTGTAGCTCTCCAGCTGTTCCATAAGCTGGCTGCGTCCCCAGAGCACGCCGAGGTGGGGCCCGAAAAACTTGTAAGCCGAGCAGGCCAGGTAATCGCAGTCTAACCCCTGCACGTCGATCGGGCCGTGCGGTGCAAAATGCACCGCGTCGACGAATACCTGGGCGCCGCTCCCGTGTGCCAGCCGGCAGACCGACGCCACGTCGATCACGGAACCGATCGCGTTCGAAGCCAAAGTCACGGCAACCAGCCGGGTCCTGGGGGAGAGCAACCTTTGCAGGTCAGCCAACTCCAGCGTGCAGGTCTCCAGGTCCACTTCCCATGTGCGAACCACGGTTCCCCTTTCGCCGGCAGCCAACCGCCAGGGCGTTATGTTCGCGTCGTGGTCAAGCGAAGTGACGATCACCTCATCGCCCGGGCGCCAAGTCCGCCCGAGGGCACGGCTGAGGCTGAAGGTCAACGTGGTCATGTTGGCACCGAAGATGATCTCTTCCGGCGCCCGCGCGTTTAAAAATTCCGCCAATTGCACCCTCGCCCTCTGCACGAGTTCGGCGGTGTTTTGGCTCGTGATGAACTTGCCGCCGAGATTGCTGTTGTTCTTCCGGTAATAATCGCAGACGGCTTTGATCACCGGTTCCGGCACCTGAGTTCCGCCGGGTCCATCCAGGAAAATGGCGGGTTGACCTTCGATGGCGAGCTGCAACGCGGGAAATTGCGCGCGCGCCCACTCAGTCGGGAAAGCATGCATACAACCAATACGACGATATACCAAAAGATTTGTTCGCGCTTTGAGGATAGTGTTTCCTCTTTTCGCACGAGATGGTTTCCAGGCCAGCCGTTGGCAAAGCCGGCACTCCGGGCAAGCGGTTCAGGCGGTCATCACAAAAACGTCCCTGATCCCCTGGCCATCGCCGGCCGGCCGGATGGCGCTGGTGTAATGGTACAGGGTGCGGTCGCTTACGAGGACAAACTCGCCCGGTTGCAGTTCTTTGGCAAACAGGGGCGGCCGTTGCTGGGGGTTGGTGTAAAGGTGCGTTTCGGCGCCCGTGATATTTTCGCGCCGAATGCAAAAAATCCCTACGAAATCAAAACCGTCCTGGTGAATGCCTTCCGGAGCCGGTTCACCCTGTTGTCCGGGCTCTGCAACGATGCGAATCTGATGGACACCGATTTCGATCGCGTTCGGGTCAATCCTGGTGGAATCGATGAACACGGCCACCAACCGCTGAAACTCGGGCAGGTTTACCAGGTCGTCCTCAAGTTCAGCGAAATCACGTTTAATCCCACCGGCCAACTTATTCACCGCCGAACTCTGCTCGAAGTACTTGTGCTCGAGCCGGGTCAGCCGTTGCGGCTGCCCGTGAAACCGCGAAAAGCGGCGCCGGCGATAGTTGCCGCTGACGTAAGGATCGCGGGGGAGACGATCGAAAAAAGGTGCAAAAGCTTCCACGTCCAGCTGACTCAGCTTTTCGACCCTATACTCAAAGTCGGCATTCTGAAGTAAGGACATAGCGCAGCGTAGGGGTAATCGGGGGGGCAGTCAATTGGGTGGTGGGTAACGCGTTACCCGTCACCTGACAGCAGTTGCTTCATCCGCGCGAAATGGGAGCGGGCGGTGCCTTCGCTGGCGGGAGCGTTGGCAAGCTTGTGAAAGGTCACGTGCTCGACGAAGCGCCCGTCAATTTCTTTCAGGAATGAACTCGGGGTGCACGGGCTGGCGTTGCCGTAGCGCATTCGTGTGCTGCAATGCGTGATGGTAAGACTTTGGCGGGCCCGGGTCATTCCGACGTACAGCAGCCGGCGCTCCTCGTCGAGGGACCCTTCGAGTTTGGAACGGTCATGCGGCAGAATGCCTTCTTCAACGCCCACCAGGAAAACGTGCCGGAATTCCAGGCCCTTGGCTGCGTGCAGCGTGATCAGGGTCACCCCGTCGCGATCATCGGCTTTCTTTTCCTCGCGCTCCTGATCGAGAACGGTTTCAGCCAGAAACCCGGCCAGTCCCTCGGTCGAACGCCCCTGGTATTCGGCCAAGGCGCGAACCATCGCGCGGACGTTCTCCTCGCGATCCAGCGCTTCCTCGGGCGTCTTGCAGGTCCGGCGCAAATCGTCGACGTAACCGGTATCGGCCAAGAGCCGGCTGGCGACCTGGGATAAATCGGCCAGCGGCTGTTGCGCAGCCGTTTCGTGCCCATCGAGCAAACGCACGAACGCCTCGATCGCCGTACGCGTTTTGTTTGAAACGAGTTCGAGGAAGGCCCGCGCCTGCAACGTCTCGAAAACGCTCTTCCCGGCCTGCCGGCTCTCCTGGATGGCCAATTCGATCGTGGCGCTGCCGATCCCGCGGGCCGGCGTATTGATGATCCGCAGCAGGTTCACGTCGTCGGCCGGGTTGTGTAGGCAGCTCAGGTAAGCCAGGAAGTCTTTGACCTCGCGCCGGTCAAAAAAACTCCTGCCGCCGATAAGGTGGTAAGGGATTTGCAACCGCCGCAGTTGTTCCTCGATCACCCGCGACTGCGCGTTCGTTCGGAAAATGATCGCGAAATCTTTCCAACCGGCCTGCTCGAGCTGCTGCCGCTTCTGCAACTCGGAAACGACCAACGTCGATTCTTCACGATCGTCCGGCGCCTCAACGATGCGCACCTTTTCGCCGTCGCCGTTCTCGCTCCAGAGACCTTTAGGCCGCCGGCGCGGGTTGCGCCGGATCACGCTGTTGGCTGCCCCGAGAATGGCGTTTGTGCTCCGGTAATTTTGTTCCAGCTTGACGATGCGGGGCCGGGGAAAATGTTCTTCAAACTCGAGGATATTGGCGATCTCGGCGCCGCGCCAGCCGTAGATCGACTGATCGTCATCACCGACGACGCAGACGTTCCGGTGTTCGCCCGCCAACTGCCGTACCAGCTCAAACTGGAGCCGGTTGGTATCCTGGAACTCGTCGACCATGACGTGCTCGTACCTGGACCGCCACCGGGCCAGGACCTCCGGGTGTTCGTCCAGCAGTTTGACCGTCAGCACCAGCAGGTCGTCAAAATCGACCGCGTTCAGGTTTTTCAATTCTTCCTGGTAGCGGTGGAATACGGCGGCGGCGAGAGTTTCGGCCCGATCCGGAGGGACGATTTTCCAGCGCTGATTTTTCGCTTTGCTGATGAAATTTTTGGCGGCGTTCGGGTCAAGCTTTTCGTCCCGGGCCGAAACGCGGTTGATGATCTTTTTAATCAGGCCAAGCTGATCGCCCTCGTCGTAGATGGTGAAATTGGTTTTGTAGCCGAGCGCGCCGATGTTTTGCCGCAGAATCCGCACGCAGAGCGCGTGGAAGGTGCAGATGGTCAGCTTCTTCGCCTGGGCGCGGTCAACCATGCCCGCGATGCGTTCCCGCATTTCGTTGGCGGCCTTGTTGGTAAACGTCACCGCCAGGATCTTGTCGGGTGAAACGCCCTCAGTCAGCAGGTAACTGACCCGCATCGTGATCACCCTGGTCTTGCCGGTACCGGCGCCGGCGAGGATCAAGACCGGTCCACGGGTGGTTTTGACCGCTTCCAGCTGCTGCGGGTTGAGATCAAAAAGGCGAACCATGCGGCAGGCATCAATGCCAGGAAAATCGTAAATGCCAAGCCTGAGTTCATGGCGGGTTTCGGGAAGGGTCTTTCGGCCGGTAAAGCTCAGGCGTTAAAGCGCCGGCCTAACATCAGCCGCCCCTCCGAGACGGAGACATCCCGGAGCAACCTGGAATAACTGTGGGTAAAGCCGAAGCCCAACGCGCCGCTCGCACTTTACGCCCTTTTACGCCGTCATGGCGTTCCGATAACGCTGGCCCACGTAGTCCCAGTTTACCACGTTCCAGAACGCCTTGATGTATTCCGGGCGCCGGTTTTGGTACTTGAGGTAATAAGAGTGTTCCCACACGTCCAGGCCGAGAAGCGGGATCGCTTTTTCTCCCGGTTTGGAGATCGGGTTATCCTGGTTCGGCGTCGTGCTGATTTTCAGATTTTTATCATCCACCCCGAGCCAGGCCCAGCCGCTCCCGAAAACGGTGGCGGCGGCGCTGGAAAATTTCTGCTGAAACTCGGGGTAGCTGCCGAAAGTTTGCGTCATCGCCGAGGCCAGTTCGCCGGTGGGCTGGCCGCCCTCGTTTTTCTTCAGCATCTGCCAGAAGAGCGAGTGATTGTAATGACCCCCACCATTGTTGCGCACGGCGGTCCGGACCTTTTCCGGCACTTCGTTCAAATGTAAAAGAAGTTCTTCGACGGTCATTTTCTGGAACGGATCACCCGCTTCCGCCAAGGCCTTGTTGAGATTCTCGACGTAAGCCGCATGGTGCTTGTCGTGGTGCAGGTGCATCGTAAGGGTGTCGATGTACGGTTCGAGGGCGTCGTAACCATACGGGAGTTCCGGCAATTTGAACGGGTAGGTACCCCCAGCCGCGGGCGAAACGGCCTGCGCCTTAAGCAGGCTCGGGGCCAGGGTAAATGCGCCTGCGGCGAGAGCAGCCGTTTTGAGAGCTTTGCGTCGTGTGATCATAGGAGAATGGGTAGTTGTCGCCTTAAACCAACGTCCGAACCGCCGGTTTGCAAACTCCTGGTTGATGCGCATCTTCTCCCCCCCTATAGTATACGGCCTTTTTCCTTTTATGAATAATTCTACAACCCAAACCCCGGCCAGCACGCGCCCGTTACCGCAACGGGGCGAAATGATGAACGGCGCCGAGATCCTCGTCGCTTCCCTGGAACGGGAGGGGGTAGAAGTAATTTTCGCTTACCCGGGCGGCGCCAGTATGCCGATCCACCAGGCGCTCACCCGGTCGAACAAGATCCGCACGATCCTGCCCCGGCATGAGCAAGGCGGCGTCTTCGCGGCCGGCGGCTACGGGCGCGCGACCGGCAAGGCCGGCGTCTGCATGGCCACGTCCGGCCCGGGTGCAACCAACCTGATGACCGGCATCGCCGACGCTTACATGGACTCGGTGCCGCTCGTCGCCATCACCGGACAGGTGCCGCAGGAAATGATCGGCCGCGGTGCGTTCCAGGAAACCGACGTGTTCGGGATGACGCTGCCGGTAGTCAAGCACAGTTACCTGGTGATGGACATTCACGAAATCCCGCGGGTGGTCAAAGAGGCCTTTCACATCGCTCAAACCGGCCGCCCCGGTCCGGTGGTAATCGATATTCCCAAGAACATTCAGAACCAGAGCACCCAACCGGTTTTTCCCTCCGAGGTGAACCTGCGCGGCTACCAGTTGCCGCCCAAAGCGGACCCGGTGGCGCTCAACGAAGTCATCGGCCTGATCAAATCCGCCCGGCGCCCGATGATCTATTCCGGCGGAGGCATCATCACCGCCAACGCCGCGGACGAATTGCTGGAATTTGCCGAGCGCGCCCAAATCCCGGTGGCGACCACCTTGATGGGTATCGGCGGTTTTCCGGAGAACCATCCGCTCTCGCTCAAATGGCTGGGCATGCACGGCACCGTCTACGCCAACTGCGCCGTGAACGAGGCCGACCTCCTGCTGGCTTTCGGGGTGCGCTTTGATGACCGCGTCACGGGCAAGGTCACAAAGTTCGCCGAGCACGGGACGATCGTGCACATCGACATCGATTACTCGGAACTCAATAAGAATAAGGTCGTCAAACTCCCGGTCCACAGCGACATCAAGTATGCCTTGTCCGAGTTGAACCGCTTGCTCCGGAGTGGAGGTCACGAGCGCGTCCAGGCGGCGTTCAGTGCCAACCCGGAATGGTTCGATCAGATAAAACGCTGGAAAAAACGCTACCCGCTGGATTTCAAGGATACCGAGGACGTGATTCAGCCGCAGCACGTGATCAAACTGCTGTACGAATTGACCCGGGGCGATGCCATCATCACCACCGGCGTCGGCCAGCACCAGATGTGGGCGGGCCAGTATTACAATTTCAGTCGTCCCCGACAGTTCCTCACGTCCGCCGGCCTCGGCGCCATGGGGTTTGGGTTCCCTTCGGCGATGGGCGCGAAGGTGGCCCATCCGGACAAGCAGGTGGTCGATATCGACGGCGACGGCTCGTTCCTCATGAACGTGCAGGAACTGGCTTGCGCCCATATCGAAGGCATCGCCGCCAAGGCGATCATCCTCAATAACCAGCACCTCGGGATGGTGGTGCAGTGGGAGGACCGGTT
>JAFAUY010000446.1 GCA_019243005.1 Verrucomicrobiota bacterium
CGAGAAAGGGGCGTCCCCTTATTACGGTAAATTGCGGGGCCGTACCCGAAAACCTGTTTGAGAGTGAATTCTTCGGCCACGTCAAAGGCGCGTTCACCGGCGCGCTCAAAGACAAGGTGGGCCGTTTTGAATTGGCTGATGGCGGCACCTTGTTTCTCGATGAGATCTCCGAAATGCCCGTGGCGATGCAGGCAAAGCTGCTGCGCGTGCTGCAGGAGCAGGAACTGGAGCGGGTCGGCGACACGCGCAAGCGCAAGGTCGACGTCCGCATCGTCGCCGCGAGCAACCGCAACTTGACGCAAGCGGTCGATGCGGGCCGCTTCCGCCAGGACCTTTACTACCGGCTGAGCGTCTTCCCGATTGACCTGCCGCCGTTGCGCGAACGCCGCGACGACATCCTGCCCCTGGCCGCGCATTTTGTAACGCAAACCGCCCGGCGCATGAATCGACCCGCCCCGCGGCTCACGCCGGCGGCGATGGACCGACTTACTTCTTACGAATGGCCCGGCAACGTGCGCGAACTGCAAAACGCCATCGAGCGCGCCGTCATCCTCGCCCAAGGTAGCGCGCTGCAATTCGACTGGCTTGAGGGCGCGAATCCGCCGTCGACGGTCCCGGCCGCCGCGCCTGCAAGGCCACCCGCGATTCTGACGGATGCGGAACTCAAGCGACGCGAGCGCGAAAATTTCACCGCCGCGCTGGCGCGGACCGGCGGAAAAATCTTTGGCCCCACCGGCGCCGCTACCCTGCTGGGCATGAAACCCACCACGGTCATCTCGCGCCTCAAGGCCTTTGGTTTGGAACGCAACCAATCGTCCGGCAAGCGGGCGTAGCGTACGGTGCGTTGACGCCAAGGCGGTTTGCGAGCCCCGGCCATCGTCGCTGAGGCCGGACCTGAAGCCCCGAAGCGCCTCAGCGAATTCTTCACGGGACTGCACGCTGGAGACCGGTCTTTCAGCACAATCAAAAGATGCAAAACTTCAGTCAGCAACGCGGGCCGAATCCCATACCGCTCAAAATCTAAATTGTATGCCAGCCTCATAGGTCTCCCCATAAAACTCCCGTTGGATCGGGCGGTTTGTGGACCCTTCATAAACTCGGAACGCCTGATTTGTAAGATTCTTCGTATGAAAGTAGATCCCGGTGCCGTTGAAGAACAGGTAGCTTATTGACAGGTCGAGGTGAAACTCCGTATCGAAGTACCGGTCGGTCAACGTGGATGAACCTATCGCCTCCAGGTTTCGATCCGTGAAGGTGGCCGCAAGGGAAAATTTGAACCCGTACTTATCGTAAAAAAGACCGATGTTCCAAAGGTTCGGCGCGGTGTACGGGAGTTTCGTGGGCTGTGTGGGATGCGCATTGCCCCTGCTGTCGACGTAAGTGTAATTGGCGGCGATGCCGAATCCGGACAGCGGTCCCGGCAGGAAGCCGAACTGCTGCTGATAATTGAATTCGATTCCACGGGCATAGGCGCTGCCGCCGTTCAGGTAAGTAGTTTCCGTGTAGTTAACGCTGTTGACCAGGACGTTCAGAGAACGTTGGAACACGTAATTTGCCAGCTCCTTGTCAAAGATGCCAACCGTAAACAGGGCGCCTTTGACCGGATAAAAATCAACCGCCAGGTCGAAACTGTTATCGGTCGTCGGCTTCAGGTCGGGATTGCCGGAGGTGATCGTTCGATCCACCTGATTCACAATCGTTGCCGCGGTGACCTGTCCGAAGGTGGGTCGCCCTATGGCCGTCGAATAGGCGAATCGTGCCTGCAGATAATCCGTGAACTGGTATTTTGCCTGGAACGAAGGGAACAGGTTGGAGTAGGTCGCGTAACGATTCACGAAGCGGTAGGAGGACGGCGCAGTCGGGTCGGTGCCGGGCGAATTGGCATAGGCGCCATAGTCCGCGTTTGTGGCCTCGAGGCGTACGCCGGCCAGGAGATTGAGCCGGCCAAAACTAATATCGCCTTGGACGTAACCCGCATAGACGTTCTCGGTGTCATCGAAGTAGGCCTGAAGCGAGGTCACCTGGTCGGCACGCGCGTTACGCACAAATCCGCCGCCGAAGGCTTTCATGAAGGCCTGGAACTTGGGAAGGCTCGGCGAAAAACCGATGGGGTAATACCCGTCGTACACAGAATAGAAGGAACTGCCTGCAACGTCGGCCAGGGTTAAATTATTCTCTCCATTCACCGCAGGTCCATGGTACGCAGAATAGGTCTGCGGATCGTCGTAACGGTCCTTGTCTCGAAACCGAAGGTTCGTGCCGAACTTTACCGCGGCCGAATAGCCGGCGAGGGTAAACGGAGCGGTAACATTGATGGCACCGGCAACTTCCGTATCGGTGCTGCCGTTGCGGTCGATGGTCAGGGAGCTGAACTTGTAGTGGTTCGGATCAAAGGGACTTGTGGTCCCGGGGGCGCCTCCCAAAATGACCGTCGGGCGATCCGCCGTCCCGGCATTATTGTAGGAAATCACCTCATCTTTCGGTGTCGTAAAGTTCAGGGTCGAATCGAGGGGGCTGAAACTATACCCTTGCGCGAATGACCCTCGGAAGTCGACGATCAGCGGACCCAAAAGCGCCCGGCCACCGCCGGAAAGGACCTGATTATCGTGATGTTCGGCCGTTTTGTACCGGAGGCTTGAAAGGAGCTCGCCGCTGGTCGTCCGAAAGGTACCGCTGTCCGGCACATCCGTAGCGGGGGCGCCCGTGGCGCTGGCGGCCGTATTAAGGTTGAGCAGACTTAACCCGTAACGCACGTCCGACTCGACGTAACCGCCATCGGCGAAATTGACGTAAAGCCAAAGGTTTTCCGACGGCCGATAGTCAAAGGAGCCGCCGTAACCGTACGTGCGGCGATGGAAAGTAAAGTTGTAGAAGTCGAGTTCGTTGAGGAGCTTGGTGTCGTAAGTGGCCGGCGTGCCGTCATTATACGTGGCCTGAAAATTGTCGACCCCGACGTGGTCGTCATAGTAGGTGAAATCCCCAAGCACGCCGAAGGGCCGAGGGTTGGCCAGGTTTGCGCTCGCAGTTGGCGGCGCGGGGTTGCCGAGCCCTTTGCCGTCACCGGGTGAGTTCGGTTGGCCGACGGCCGCACCGTCCGAGTTGAATCTGAAGGGGTTCCCGCCCGGGCCGAACCCGAAGGTGGTACCGGCTGTGATTGAGCCATCGATGATCGGGTAACCCGGTCGAAGCGGCAGGAAACCGGACCCTATCCGCCCTTCAAGGGTTACCTTCGATGAATCAAAGGCGCTGCGGGGGGTGAGTTCGATCGTGCCGCCCAAAGCTTCGGCATCCTGGTCCGGCGTGTTCGATTCCGTCAACACGATCTGACTTACCAGGTCGGAGGGGATCTGGTTTAGCGAGACGTGACGTCCCAACGCATCGGTTGCCGGTACCCGGACCCCGCCGAAGGTGATGCCGACGAGGTTGGGATCGATGCCGCGCACCGAGGCGTACAGGCCTTGTCCCTGGTTATATTGCAAGCCGATCCCCGGTAGCCGTTTCAAGGAGTCGCCCAGCCTCACGTCCGGATACCGGGCGATTTCCTGGCGCGATTGGACGACTTCCAGGTTCGCGGCGCGCTCGGTGATCTCTTCAGCGATGGTTTGGTTTTCCGGGTGCGGCGCCATTCCGGTGACCACCATCGGGTTGAGCATCTGTGCGGCCGTCATGCCGCTCGTGTCCATCGCGGCCGGCGGAGTCGCGGCCTCCTGACAAATGGCCGTCAAACTGGTAAGGAGAAAAGTGCCGCCAACCGTGATCGTTGCGCTTTGGAGACACCGGTAGAGCCTGGGGTGTATCACTGTTCGGTGCATGTTATGCCTGCGTTGCTGAGGTTTATAGAGCGAAACCGAGCACCCATGAATGCTGAAAATGTGACAATCATGTGAACTTGTCACCGGGCGGCTGCGCGCGGGTCTATGAATGGTTTCGGCCGGAAACGTGGCAAAAGTGCCACACTTTCACCCTTGTAACCGGACCCGGGCGGGTTAGTTTCTGCCGTCCCGACCTCGGGTCAGTGGAGGGCGCAGACAAGGGCGCGGTTCCGGGACGCCCTCGGAAACCAAGCGCCGTTAGGCGAGCACGAATGCGCCGGTTACAGATCCAGAAGCCTGAACTTGAACTCGCCGAGGCGCTGCGGCGAACCCCTTGGCGCCACCGAACCGGGCAAGGGGGGTGGTTGATCGGCCCGGGCGGGCTGGGGATCGCGAACGCACGAAACACGTCCTTTATTATTCGAGTTCCAGCGTGGTCAGCCAAGCGATTCGGGTTTTCGGCATCTTTTTGTCTACCTCTCGGATCGGAGTAAAACCGTTCGCAACCTTTGCGAGCGCGCTGATGCTCGTCGGCTTTTGCAACATGCTGCGCGACCTGGGCCAGGACCCCGCCCTCCTGAGCTTGCCTAAGCTGAACCCGCGCTACGTTCGATTCCATTTTCTGATCACCTCTGCCCTGGGCATCCTGGCGTGCGGCGTCGTCTCGGCGTTGGTTTGGTGCAGCCCGTGGTTCACCGACCTGCGGCCCGTTTTTATCTTTATGCCTGCGCTGATCCTGACCGAGGCCAGCTACCACACATCCCAAATCGTCGCCCAACGCCGGTTTGCGTTCCGGGCCATCGCATTGATTGAGGTGTGCGCTGCAATAAGTTGGCTGTTGATGATCGTGCTGGTTTCATTCTATCACCGAACTGCGGCCGGACTGCTGCTCGCCAACCTGACGGACTTCCTGGTCCGGGGAACGGGTTTATTGCTGCTCGAGCATGCATGTTTGCGGCCGGTAACAATCCCGCGAAAGGTGATCCGGTATTTCGGCCGGTACGCCAGAATCTTAACGGTCCAATCCTGGATTGAACACGCGGGCGAACATATCGATGTAGCGCTCTTGCGGCTTCTATCGGTCCCGAGCGAGCTTGGAGATTACGCGCGCGTCAAGCAGGTGTCGGGAATCGTTTTCTCCTTGAGCGTGAGGCTGGTCGACCAAGTGGCCGCTGCCACCTACAGCGCCGAGCAGAGCTCACATGGGTTACTCAGGCGCTCGGTCGGCCGGTTCCTGAAACTCGCACTTTTCGGTACGCTCGCCGCGCTGGCAGGCGTCTGCCTGATCGAGCTGACCGCCCGGCGAGATGCGCCCGGCGTGGACACAAGCCTAACAGGCCTGTGGTGGTGGGCTTTGCCATTCTGCCTCATTCGCCCGGTTCTTTGGAATTTTAACCTTTCGTTTAAAGCAACGAGCCGGCCGAGGCTGCTGCTCCTTTCGGTGTTGGCGAACACCTTACTCTTACTTGTTCTTGCCCTAATCTTCATCCCCGGGCTTGGGGCACGCGGCCTTTTTCTCGCCCTGATCGTCAGCTCGGTGTCGACCGTTGCGCTGCAGTGGCTGTGGTCAGCCGAATTCCGAGGGCCGCAGTTCTCCATGCGGGCAGTTTTCCCAGAACAAGAAGGTATGTGACGGTATGGGTTTCTGGAATGTTGAAGTGTTCTTTAGCGCGCTTGTAGGCGCGGGGGTGGAATTCCTGGAGGTGCTGGCGATTGCCTACGCGCTCGCCCGCTCAGGTTTTCCTCGGGAGGCGTGGCGCGGAACCCTGGTCGCGGTGTTCCTGGTCGGCCTTCTGGCACTCCTGCTCGGACCGCGGCTGGCCCTTGTCCCGATTCGCTGGCTGCAGTGTTTTGCCGGCTCAGCACTGCTTTATTTCGGCAGCAAGTGGATCCGCAAGTCGGTCCTTCGTCAGGCACGCGGCAAGCGTGCGGGGTGGATCGAGCATCCATTGAAAGACAGGCAACTGGGATCGTCCGGGGAATCGTGCCGGTTTAGTTACCTGAATTTCATCATCATGGTAAAGGGCGCCGCCCTGGAAACCTTCGAGGCAGTCGTGATCGTGATGAGCATCGCACTCGGTTCAAGGGCTTGGTTTGAAGCCGTCTCGGGTGCTTTTTGTGCCTTCGGGGTGGCGGTTACGATCGTCCTGCTGCTTCACGGTTACCTGGTCAAGGTTCCCGACGTGCTGCTGAAGCTCGGGGCTGGGATTTTGTTTGCGAGTTTTGGCACCTTCTGGCTGGCGAAAGGCATCGGCCTGGAAAGTTCTCAGGGTGATCTGAGCCTGCCCATCCTGGCCGCGGGCTACGCATCCCTGAGCTTCGGTGCGATTAGCTGGATGCGCTGGCGTGACGCGCGCGGGGCTGCAAACGACTAACTTATACCAACCATTTATACAGTCGTAGCGGTGTAAAGCTGGCGCAGGAAGGGCGCTACCCCCAGCCTCAGAAGGGTACGGGATGGATTTTTCCTTACATGCCCCACCCGGCACTAAAGCGCCGGGCGACTCTCGATCGTCCGGGACTGCCCCTCCGGGGCAAAGACCGGCTCAACCGCGGTACAAACCGGGGTAGCGTGCACAAAGGTGAGCGCGGTTCACAAACTCTTGATTCGGCGA
>JAFAUY010000011.1 GCA_019243005.1 Verrucomicrobiota bacterium
CGATTCCTTACCGGGAAATTGTCTTAACGGCTCGAATTATGGACGAGATCTTTGCACAGATCTACGGGGGCCGGGAAATGCGGAAGCACGAAGAAGAGGTGAGCTCCGTAACGTGAAATACATTCTAATTACTTCTGCGAGAAACGAAGAAAAATTTATCGAAGGTACGATCCAGTCCGTCGTCGCGCAGACCCTCCTTCCGGAACGGTGGGTCATCGTGGACGACGGTTCAACGGATCGGACCGCTGAAATGGTCGAGCGATACGCCAAAAGCCACCCCTGGATTGAGCTGGTTCGGCGACCGCAACGTCAGGACCGTAACTTCGCCGCGAAGGCCCACGCGGTTAACGCCGCCCTGGAACGGGTTCGGTCGCTTCGGTTTGAAGTCATCGGTAACCTCGACGCGGATGTCTCCTTCGAACCCGGCTACATGGCGTTCGTGATGGAAAAATTTTCCGCTGACCCGGAACTCGGGGTGGCCGGGACGCCTTTCACGGAAGAAGGGTACGATTCTACCAAGAACAGCTTTGAAGGAGAAAACTACGTCGCCGGACCGTGCCAGCTGTTCCGGTACCGATGCTGGCAGGAGATCGGCGGGTACGTTCCCAACCGCGCCGGGGGCGTTGATTGGATCGCGGTGATGACCGCGCGGATGCGGGGGTGGAAGGTGCGCTCCTTTTCCGAAAAACGGTTTCACCACCACCGGTCGATGGGAACGGCTGAAAAGGGTAAGCTGGCGGCGCTCTTCGCTTACGGCCAGAAAGATTACTATCTGGGCGGATCGCCGGTCTGGCAGATTTTCCGGATCGGTTTTCAAATGACCAAGAAGCCGGTGATCCGGGGCGGCCTGGCGTTGATGTGCGGCTATGGTTGGGCTGCCCTGCGGAGGATGGAACGGGCCGTATCACCTGAGTTGATGCGCTTTCACCGCCGTGAGCAGATGAAAAAGCTGCGAGCGGTCTTCGGTACCCTCATCAGGCTCAGGAAGGTCGACAACTTTTCGCTGGCAAACGCACCACAGGAGACGCGTTGATGCAATCTGCAATCGTATCGAATCCGCTGGCCGACAGGGTCGATCGCACGCTGCGAAACTTCACGAAATGGCTCGATGCCTTCGGTGAGGTCTCACTGGATCACCAGACCTTTTTTGCCGGTCCCGTGGGCGGTTTTGCCAAAGCGCTTTACTATCGCCACCCGCGGGTGGGGATCGCCGCAGTCGCCCCGATGATTTTCTGCGAGGCGTTCATTCCTTCGGCCCGCCGCCTGTTTTACCGCCCCGTCCGGTTCCCGATCGCCGATGCCCACTACGCGATGGGATTTGCCTACCTCTACGAGGCGACGGGGGAGGCCGCGTTTCTGGACCGGGCGACCCATTTTCTCCGGGTACTCGAAGCGACGCGCTGTCCCGGTTTCGAAGAGTACTGCTGGGGTTACCCCTTCGATTGGGTCACGCGCAACGGCACGATGAAGCGGCAAACGCCGCTGATCACGACCACCCCTTACGTCTACGAGGCGTTCCTCCAGGCCTTCCGGCTTAACCCTCGCAACGATTGGAAACAGATCCTTGCGTCCATCGCCCGCCACGCGGCTTTCGACATTAAAGATTTCAGAACCTCGGAAGCCGGCAGCAGTTGCTCGTATAACCCCTTCGATCGGGGAGGGGTCATCAACGCCGCGGCCTATCGGGCGTTTTTGCTGACGAGCGCTTCACAGGTTTTTGACCACGCGGAGTACGGGCGGATCGCCGAACGCAACCTCAATTTCGTCCTGGAAACTCAGAACGCGGACGGCTCGTGGTATTACGCGGTGGACGGCGTGCGTGACTTTGTCGACCATTTCCATACGTGCTTCGTCATGAAAGCGCTGGCCAAGATTCACGCCTTGACCGGACATGAGGCCTGTTTCCAGGCCCTTTCGAGGGGAGTGCAGTATTACCTCCGTAACCTTTTTGACGCCGATGGGCTTCCCCGGCCCTTCTCCAGGGCGCCGCGCCTGACCGTCTACAAGCGTGAACTCTACGACTGCGCGGAAGCCATCAACCTGTGCCTCCTGCTTCGGCAACATTTTCCGGATTTGGCAACCACGTTGGAAACGGTTGTTTTCGGAATCTTGAAGGAGTGGGTCAAGCCGGATGGCTCGTTCCGCTCGCGCCGGTTGCATCTGGGCTGGGATAACGTGCCGATGCACCGGTGGGCGCAGTCGCAGATGTTTCGCAGCCTGGCTTACTACCTGCGCGAAACCAAGGTCCGGCCTTAACTCGCTTCAACCATCACCAGTATGTGCGGAATTTGCGGTCAGTTTAACTTTCTTGACGAGGAACCGGTCGGGGCGGAGACGATCCGGCGAATGGCCCGGTCCATCACGCATCGCGGTCCCGATGACGATGGCTTTTATTTCTCCGGCCCGCTCGGATTCGGTTTTCGCCGGCTTTCGATCATCGACCTCGCCGGAGGCCACCAGCCCATGTCCGATCCGGACGAAAACGTCTGGGTCATCTTTAATGGAGAGATCTACAACTTCAAGGAATTGCGCGCCGAGCTGGAGAAAGCCGGCCACCAGTTCCGTACCCGCTCCGATACCGAAGTCATCGTGCACGGTTACAAAGAGTGGGGGACGGGCGTTTTCAACCGCCTCAACGGGATGTTCGGGCTGGCCATCTGGGATGTGCAGAACCGGCGTTTGGTCGTGGCCCGGGATGCCATGGGTATCAAGATGGTGTATTACCGGCTCGCCGGCGGCCGGCTGACTTTCGGGTCAGAAATCCGTCCTCTGCTCGTTTCGCAACCGTCCACGCCGCAGATCGATCCCCTCGCGCTCAACTTGTTTCTGCAGTTCCGGTATACGCCTTCCCCGTTCACCATCTTCCAGGGCATCCGCAAACTCGCGCCCGGGACCATGCTGGTCGTGGAAAAAGGCCGGTGCCGGGAAGAGCGGTGGTACGACTACACGCCCGTCCCGTTCGCAAACGCCAAGGAAGACCAGGAGGCCGCAGACGAACTGCTGCATTTGTACCGGGCGGCGGTTGGCCGGCACCTTCTCAGCGACGTTCCCGTCGGCATCCTTTTGAGCGGCGGGCTGGACTCGGGCTTGCTCCTGGCCCTGATGAATGAGCACGGTGAAAACTGGCCGGCTTACACGGTCGGATACGGAGAGACCTTCGCCGATGATGAATTGGCCGATGCCGCCGAGACCGCTTCTATCCTGGGTGCCCGTTATCTCCCGGTGAAGCTCGACCAGGCTGAGTTCGAAGAGTCCCTGCCGAAGATCGTGGCGTGCCTGGAGGAGCCGGTCACCTCGTCCTCCATCGTTCCCATGTATTTTGTGTGCCAGCGGGCACGGCAGGACGTGAAGGTGGCCCTGATCGGTCAGGGCCCCGATGAAGTGTTCGGCGGTTACAAACGCCACCTTGGGGTCCACTACGGGACGTTATGGCGCGGTCTGCCCGCGGTCCTGCGCAAATCGGTCGGCTCGGCCGTCAGGCAGTTGCCTCGAAACGAAGCGCTGAAACGGGGCATTTATGCCCTCGACGCCGAGGATCGGCTGCAACGTTACCAGCAGGTCTTTTCCCTCGCGCCCGCGGAACACATCAACGCTTTGTTCCAGGATGGTCCTTTCCCGCGCCGGCCAAACCATCGGCCGGTCGAACCCTGGTCTGCGTTGCTGCCGCAAATGGAGCACACCGATGAATTAGGCGGTTTTCAGCTCCTCGAGATTCGATCCTCCCTGCCCGATGAATTGCTGATGTACGCCGACAAACTTTCCATGGCTCATAGCCTGGAGGTCCGCGTGCCGTATCTGGATCGAACCGTGGTGGAATATGCCCAGCGGCTTGAGGCCGGTTTCAAAATCCGTAACGGTACGGGCAAATGGCTCCATCGAAAGGTATGCTAGCGATTCCTGGACCAGCGAATTCTGAAACGTAAAAAGCGCGGTTTCGCCGTGAACGTGGTCGACGGCTGGTTCCATTCGTCCTTGCACGGAGGGCTCGCGGAAATTCTGCAGGACAAAAATTCCCTGATCTTCGACCTGCTCAAGTACGAATCGGTGCGAAACCTCCTGGAAGATCACCGGCTGAAACGGCACGATAACCACAAGCTCCTGTTCAGCCTGGTGATGGTCGAGCAATGGCTCCGCGCGACCCGCTCGGATCAGGTACAGCTTCTCCAGCCGTCTCTCCCTTAACCGGTAAATTTTGTTAGTTTAGATCAAATCGTCAGCTATGCCCGAATCAATGTTGTTAGCAACGCCGCGAAAGCTTCCGGTCTTTACCAAGGAAGCCGTGGTCAACGGAGAGCCCACCGAAATGGAGTGCATGGAGATCGGTGGGCAGACCTACACCATCACCAAAGGAGCGGTGAGGATGGCTGGCCTTGAGGACGACTGGTTTGAGGACGTCCGTGATCCTGATTCGGTGATCACCAGCTTGCGCCGTAACCGCGGGCTCAAGCCTGATATTTTCACGTTCCTGCAGAGGCTGCCGGAAACCGAACCCCGGTACACGTACCAGATGGAATACGAGTCGATCGCCGCCCTGCCGATCCGGAACTATGACCATTGGTGGAACAAGCAGATCAAGGCCGTTACCCGGAATATGGTTCGCAAGAGCCAAAAGGCGGGCGTCGAGGTTAGAGAGGCCGCCTTCGACGATGACTTCGTGCGGGGCATGGTTGCGATCTTTAATGAAACGCCCATCCGGCAGGGCCGGCGCTTCTGGCATTACGGAAAGGATTTTGACACCGTTAAACGCCAGTTTTCCCGGTTTTTGTTCCGGGAAGACGTCATCGGCGCCTATTACCGCGACGAACTGATCGGCTTTGTGATGTTAGGGGACGCCGGACGGTACGGCGTCCTCGGGCAGATCATTTCGCTGGTTCAACATCGGGACAAAGCGACCAACAACGCGCTTATCGCCAAAGCCGTTGAAGTCTGCGCCCGGAAAGAGTTGCCCTACCTGGTTTACGGTCTCTGGGCCAATTCCTCGCTGGTTGACTTCAAGCGTCATTCCGGATTCGAGGAAGCAAAGCTGCCGCGTTACTTCGTGCCTATCACCCAGAAGGGGAGACTGGTCTTGAAATTGGGCGTGCATCGGGACTGGAAAGCGATCGTTCCCGACCGCGTCAAAAGCCCCCTGAAACGGTTCCGGCGATTGTGGTACGGCTGGCGGGCCAAGCTGCGGGGGGTGAAGGCTAGCGCCCAGGCGTAAGTACCGGTAAGTACCAATAACTTAGAAGGTAAATTAACCAAGATGCCTGGGATTGCTGGCATTATTCGCACCGGCGGCAGCCCGCCAAGCAGGGCCGACCGCGATGAGCTCGACGCGATGATCGGGTGCATGCTGCACGAGAAATTTTATGCATCCGGAACCTTCGTCGATGAACGGCTCGGCCTTGCTGCCGGGTGGGTTTCGCACGCCGGCTCTTTCTCGGATTGCATGCCGGTGTGGAACGAGCAAAGAAATGTGTGCCTGATTTTTTCCGGCGAGGATTTTCCGGATCGTGCGGAAATCGAGCGGCTTCGGAGGGAAGGGCACACCTTCGACGCGGGCAACGCAAGTTACCTTGTTCACCTCTACGAAGAACGGGGTCTGAAATTTCTGGAGGCCATCAACGGTTGGTTCAGCGGTTTACTGGTAGACCTTCGTGAGCAGAAGGCCTTTCTGTTCAACGACCGGTATGGGCTCGGGCGCATCTGTTATCACCAGGACGAGCGTGGCGTTTACTTTTCGTCCGAGGCGAAGTCGCTGCTAAGGGTGCTGCCCCACCTGCGTTCGCTGGATTTCAAGAGCCTCGGTGAGTTCTTCTCATGCGGATCCGTTCTGCAGAATCGAACGCTGTTTTCAGGCGTAACGCTTCTGCCGGGGGCATCCGTCTGGACGTTTTCCAAAGGGCAACCGATCCGGAAACGGTTGTACTTTGAGCCGCGCCAGTGGGAGCAACAGCCGGCGCTCAGCGGCGCTCAATATTACGAAAAGTTAAAGGAAACCTGGCGGCGGGTGCTGCCCCGGTACTTCGGCGAAAGTGATCCGGTTGCCTTGTCCCTGACCGGTGGCGTCGACAGCCGGATGATTCTGGCCTGGACGCCGCGGCCGGCCGGACAACTCCCTTGTTACACCTTTGGCGGTAGATACCGGGAATGTAACGACGTGAAGCTCGCGCGGCGCCTCGCACGCCTGAGCGGCCAGCCGCACCAGACGATCCCGTTGGGAAGTGAGTTTTTGTCTGAGTTCCCCGCCCTGGTTGAGAAGACGGCTTACCTCAGTGACGGCAACCTCGATGCGTCCGGCTCGGTTGACCTGTACGTCCAGAGACGGGCGCGCCAGATCGCGCCGGTCCGTATCACGGGTACCAACGGGGGAGAGATGCTCCGCCGGCTCGTCGCGTTCCGGCCGGCGCCGCTGCGAACGGATCTTTTCGATCCTGAGATGAGCCGGTCGATCGAGTCCGCGGCCTCGACCTATGACGGTGAACTGAAGGGCCACCGGCTCTCGTTTACCTCCTTCAAGCAGGCGCCGTGGTACATGAATTCAAAGTTCGTGGTGGAACGGTCGCAGCTCATCCTGCGCATGCCGTACTTCGATAACGAACTCGTCGCCCTCTCCTACCAGGTGCCGCCCGAGCTTGCCGAAGAGAATGCGCCGGCGCTGCAACTCATCGCTGACGGTAACCCGGAACTGGAGCAAATCGGGACGGATCGCGGCGTCCGGAACCGGGCGCTCCCGGGAATCGGACGGGCCCGGCACCTCGCCCAGGAGTTCACGTTTAAAGCGGAATACGCTTACGACCTCGGGATGCCGCAATGGCTGGCCCGAGTGGATCACTACCTCGCGCCGCTACACATTGAAAGATTGTTCCTGGGCCGTCACAAGTTTCATCATTTCCGGGTCTTCTACCGGGATGAGCTGGGCCGTTATGTGCAGGAGATCCTCCTGGACCCGCGCACCCTTGGCCGATCTTTCCTGCGCAAGCCCATCGTCGAAGAACTCGTTCGCGGGCACGTCGGAGGGTACCGGAACTACACGTCAGAAATTCACAAACTATTGACCATTGAGCTCGTCCAAAGACGGCTCCTCGATTGGAAATGATCGGCCGCGCCCGGCCGGGTCTCCGATGACTGATCTTCAAGACCGGCTCAACCGAGGCGCAATCAGATTGAATTGTTAGGGGAATTATTGGAACAATGAAAGTCCTTATTATCAAGCTTAACGCAACCGGCGACGTCGTGCGGACAACGCCGTTGCTGCGGCGTTTGCAAGGCGAAATAACCTGGGTCACCGCCCGGAACAACCTGGTTTTGCTTAAAAGGTTGGCCGAAAACCTGCGCAGTTTTTCGTGGGAGGATCGCGATGCGGTTCGGGATTCGGACTACGACCTGGTGATTAATCTGGAAGATGACGCCGAGGTGGCGGCATTCGCCAAAGAGGTGCGTCACCGCCAGGTTTTCGGAGCGTACCTGAACGGACACGATCGGGTCACGTACACCGATGACTCGCGAGCCTGGTTCGACCTGAGTCTGATCAGCGTTCACGGCAAGATTCGGGCGGATCAACTGAAATATCAAAACCGTCGTACCTATCAGGAGATGATCTTTGAGGGCCTGGGCCTCCAATTTACGGGCGAAAGCTACCTGCTGCCCGAACCGAAGCCGACCGAGCTCGCTGGAGATGTCGCGGTCGCGCCCGTTGCGGGTGCCGTCTGGCCGATGAAGAACTGGGCTTACTACGACCAGCTCCAGGCTAAGCTCGAAGCGAAGGGCCTCAGGGTTAACGTGCTTCCCCGGAGAGAATCGCTCCTCGAACACTTGAGTGACGTACGCAACCATCGCTGCCTGGTCGGCGGGGACAGCCTGCCCATGCACCTGGCGCTCGGTGGCGGGACCCGCTGCGTGAGCCTGTTCACGTGCACCAGTCCGTGGGAAATCTATGACTACGGGCTTCAGAAAAAGCTCGTTTCGCCGCTGCTCGGGAAGTTTTTCTACCGGCGTGACTTTGATCCTCTCGCGACGACGGCGATCGGCGTCGAGGAGGTGTTTGCGGCGGTGATGAAACAATTGAACGGTTCAGCGTAGGCCGGGCGGCGCGATGGGAGCGATCAGACAAGAGGCGCGTGACGGCGTGGAGGTAGCCCGGCCGGCAGTTGAGGCCGGACCCGGGTCAGATCCGCACAAGCGGGATTTTCCGCGGACGTGTACACCGCCGTTTTCGGCAAAATCGTCGCGGATTGCCGTTCTGACCGCCGGTCGAGACAGGCCCTACGCGCTCGGACTCGCGGCCAGCCTGATCTCTCAGGGCGTGACCTTCGACTTCATCGGCAGCGACGAGCTTGACACCCCCGAGCTGCGCCGCAGCCCACAGGTGCGCTTTCTCAACCTGCGTGGCGACATGCGCCCGGATACGTCCGCGCTAAAGAAAGTGGCACGCGTTCTGGCCTACTACGGACGCCTCCTGGGCTATGCGGCCACGGCCCGGCCGAAAGTGTTTCATATCCTCTGGAACAATAAGCTGGAGCTGCTCGACCGGACGTTCGTGATGTTCTATTACCGGCTGCTTGGCAAGCGCATCGCGTTCACCATTCATAACGTCAACATCAAGTGGCGCGACGGTAATGATACCGTGATGAATCGGCTGACCTTGAAAATTCAGTATCACCTGGCCGATCACCTCTTCGTTCATACGCAACAGATGAGACAGGAACTCCGAAGCAACTTCGGCGTTCCCGATCAGAAGATCAGCGTGATCCCTTTCGGCATCAACAGCACCGTGCCCGACACGGCCCTCACTTCCGCCGAGGCCAAGGCGCGGCTGGGCCTGACCGGCCGCGAGAAGGCGGTGCTCTTCTTTGGTAATATCGCGCCTTATAAGGGACTGGAATATCTCGTCGAAGCCATGGCCGTCCTTGCGCGAACCGAGCGGGATTACCGGTTGATCATCGCCGGCCGGCCGAAGAATTGTCCCGACTACTGGGCGGAAATTCGGCAGCGGATCGCCCGGGCCGGCCTTGACCCCTGGCTGATCGAGCGGATCGAGTACGTGCCCGACGCCGACACGGAACTCTATTTCAAGGCCGCCGACGTGCTGGTGTTGCCTTACACCTACATCTTCCAAAGCGGCGTGCTTTTCCTGGGCTACAACTTCGGTTTACCCGTGATCGCGTCGGACGTCGGCTCGCTCAAGGAAGACATCATCGAAGGAAAAACGGGCTTGGTTTGCAAATCGCAGGACGCGGCGCAGCTGGCCGACCGCATCAAAACCTATTTCGCCAGCGATCTGTACCGGCAACTCGCGGCACGGCGGCCGGAGATCCAGGCTTTTGCCAAGGAAAAGTATTCGTGGACGAAAGTAGGCGAAATAACAACGGAGGTATATCGCACTTTGCGCACGGGCCGATGAAGGATGCCGGCGTGGAAGGGTGCCGCCCGTCCTTGGCCTTGGGGATTAATGGCTTGACGTCGGGATTGGAGGTCGCTATCCCTCTTAAACCCGCCGTCAGACCGATCGCGCCTGCGTCTCAGTTCCCGGTAACCCTTGAAGAGCGGCACGCATGATGGTCGGGCTGAATGGGTTCGATAGAACTATGGAAAATATTGTCAGATACTTTGCCGGAACCGTTGTCTTCATGCTGCTCGGTTGCTTCCCCGCCCTCGCTTATACCAACCTGGGAAACAACGTCTACCAGAGCAACGGCTCCGACTCCGACACCCAGGCGGCGGTGAATGACGTCCCCGAAGGCGGCACGGTCCAGATTCCCAACGGCACCTACACGTGGACCGGTAAGGTTACGATCCAGAATAAGACGGTTCACCTCCTCGGGCAATCTTCCACCGGGGTCACAATCCACAACGCCAACACCTCCCAAGAAATTTTGACGATCAACAAGTCCACGACCGGTTACGTGGAAATTGGCAATCTCTACATCGACTCGGTGGCGGCTAATACCAATTACTCGTCGCACCTGGTGGTGCTGAGTCCCAATGGCAGCGCTGGAAAACCGGTGCTTTTACACGATTGCACCTTCGTCTCTCTCAACGGCGGCGTCGAATACGCCGTTACCTGGAACGGCAACGGCGGGGTGATTTGGAACTGCCATTTTTTCTCGGGTGGCTCCGATATTGAAGGCATCCAGTTTTACAGCGACCCTTCGGATTGGACTTACCTTGAGACCTTGGGGATGGATGACACGGGCGGAACCCACGACACTTACGTTGAAGACTCCGATTTCCATAATGCCTGGACGGCCGCCACGAACTTCGACGACAACAGTCGCGTGGTGGTTCGCAACTGCACGTTCGACAATACGTGCATCACCAACCACGGGCAGGAAACCAGCCCCTGGGGCGTCCGCCATTTTGAAATCTATAATAATAACTTTCTGTATACCACCACCGGCGTCACCCTCGCCATCGACGGTCTGCAGATTTACCCGCTCAACCTGAACTACTGGTGCCTGATCCGCGGTGGCACCGGCGTGATTTTCAACAACGCCTTTCCCAGCATTTTGTATGGTAAACCGGCGGTCTCCCTCGCCGTATTCAGCATTAACCGCCTGGACTCGATCCCCTGCCAGACGAGCTACCCTGCGGCTCGCCAGGTTGGCCAGGGATGGAACGGAACGGGTTATTCGTACCCCAGCGTGCCGCAAGACGGCAGCGGGTATTTCACGGACCCGCTTTACATCTGGGGCAACACCGGCGGCGCAACCTTAGGTTCCGATTATGTCGACCTGGACCAGTACACTCCCGATGAGTGCGGCAACGGCCAGATCGTCGACAAATACCTGCAGCAAGGGCGTGACTACATCGTCGGGACGGCGAGGCCGGGTTACACGCCGTATACGTACCCGCACCCGCTGCGTAGTTACGCCAGCGGTCCGGCGCCGACCCCGACCCCGTCTCCAACCCCGACTCCGACCCCGGCCCGGCCGAGTCCACCGCAAAACCTGAGGATTGCAAACCAATAGGGCCGGGCACCGGACGACCCGTGAGATTCCCTTCTTTTTGTAGTTAGATGGTACGACCGCCCGGCTGCTCAGGCGGGCAGGCGGTTGGGAATCGCGAGGTGTTTCTGCCGCGGAGCGGGTAACCTTATATCCACACTAAATTCCACCCTCCGACGGTCGATTCATAGGCAAGCGAGATCGACCAGAGGCACCGCCTTAAGGCGGCGTTTATGGCGGCTGGAAACCTTCCCGTTTTTCCCGGCTGGCGTTAACGCCGGCGCGCATAAATCAAATCCATGAAGCCGTTAGTGTCCATTCTCATCCCTGCATATAACGCCGAGAGGTGGATCGCCGGTTCGATCAAGTCGGCTCTGGCGCAAACCTGGCCGCGCAAGGAGATCATTATCGTCGACGACGGGTCGTCGGATCAGACGCTGGCCGTCGCGCGGCGATTCGCGGCGAAGGACGTCACGGTGGTCACCCGGGAGAATCAGGGCGCGGCGGCCGCCAGGAATCACGCCTTTTCTCTTAGCCGCGGCGACTACATCCAGTGGCTGGACGCCGATGATCTATTGGCGCCGGACAAGGTCGCCAGGCAGATGGAAGCGGCGGACCGATGCGGCAGCCGGAGAACGCTCTTCTCGTCGGCCTGGGGCTGGTTCGCCTATCGAACCGATCGGGCGCAGTTTTTACCGACGTCTTTATGGTGTGATTTGTCGCCGGCTGAATGGCTGTTGCGAAAAATGGGGGAAAACCTGCACATGCAGACGGCCACCTGGCTCGTCAGCCGTGAACTGACGGAAGCGGCCGGGCCCTGGGATGTCCGCATGTTTGTCGACGACGACGGCGAGTACTTCTGCAGAGTCATCCTGGCGAGCGATGGCATCCGCTTCGTGCCGGACGCCAAGGTCTTTTACCGGATGAGCCCTGCGGGTCGCTTAAGCAACATCGGCTACTCCGATAAAAAGAAGGATGCGATGCTCCTTTCGATGCGGTTGCATGTGCGATACCTCCGGTCACTGGAGGACAGCGACCGGGTTCGAGCGGCGTGTCTGAGGTACCTGCACACCTGGCTGATCAACTTTTATCCGGAACGGCCGGATATAATCAGAGAGCTGGACGAGCTGGCGCGAACGTTGGGGGGAAAATTGGAAATGCCCCGGCTGCGCTGGAAGTATGCGTGGATCACCCCCCTGTTTGGGTGGGGCGCAGCCAAGCGGGCGCAAATGGTGCTCCCTCAGTTCAAGGCCTCGCTGACCAGGTTTTGGGACCGGGCCATCTACCAGCTGGAAAACGCGCGTTCCGGCGAGACCCGTGCGAGTGCCGGCCCTGCATAGTTAATTCAATTAGAATCAA
>JAFAUY010000322.1 GCA_019243005.1 Verrucomicrobiota bacterium
TCAACTTACCATGCATAACGCTGTTGAATCCGCCGAGAAGCGGTTCCGTTCGCACGTCCCGGGTTTCTGGCCTGAAATCCCGCCTGAACTTTGGCATGATTGGAAATGGCAACTCAAAAATCGCGTTACCCGGCTGGAAGACCTCGAGGCGAAGATCCGCCTTACTCCCGAAGAGCACGCCGGTATCCTGCTCTCAGGTCACAAATTGAGCCTGGCGGTGACGCCCCACTTCTTTAACCTCATCGATCCCTACGATCCGGATTGCCCGATCCGGCGGCAAGTCATCCCGCGGCTCGAAGAAGGCAACCGGGCGCCGGAGGAAATGGCCGACCCCTGCGGCGAAGACTCCCATATGCCCGTCCCGGGCTTGGTTCACCGATACCCCGACCGAGTCTTGTTCCTGGTGACCGACCGGTGCGCCTCGTACTGCCGCTACTGCACCCGTAGCCGGGTCGTCAGCGGCGCCGGCGACCAGCACCTGCAGACCGACTTCGAAGAGGCGTTTCGTTACCTTGAAAGGCACACGGAAATCCGCGATGTCCTGCTGTCTGGAGGCGACGCCCTGCTTTTCTCAGACGACAGGCTCCGGGCCATCCTCAAACGGCTTCGCGCGATCGAGCACATCGAATTTGTGCGCATCGGGACGCGGGTGCCCATCTTCCTGCCCCAACGGGTGACGGAGGAGTTTTGCCGGATGCTGCAGGAATTCCATCCCCTCTGGATGAGCGTGCACGTCAACCACCCGCGCGAACTTACCATCGAGGTGCGCCAGGCACTCGAGCGCCTGGCCAATCATGGGGTCCCGCTCGGCAACCAAAGCGTTCTGCTGAAGGGGGTCAACGACGATCTGGCCACGATGAAGACGCTGGTCCATAAGCTTCTGCAATGCCGGGTGCGTCCTTACTACATCTACCAGTGTGACCTCATCCAGGGATCCGCCCACTTGCGCACCTCGGTGGCCAAAGGCATCGAAATCATCGAAGGATTGCGCGGCCATACCACCGGTTACGGAGTGCCGCAATACGTCATCGACGCCCCGGGCGGGGGCGGCAAAGTACCGATTAACCCCGATTACATCCTCTTCCATGACCGCGAAAAGATCGTCATTCGGAACTACGAAGGTAAAGTCTTCGAATACCCCGAGCAGGCGGACGCGGTCGTAGCGGGCCGCCACACCCCGCAGGCGCCCGTGGACGAGTACCTCTACTCCTGAGGGCGGGGCCCCGCCGCTGCGGTTTGGAAGACCGATCGTTACCCGTCCTGAGGTTCACCCGTTTATGGCAGGCATTGTCGTCCGGCCCCGCGCCCGGATTTATCACGGGCACGATTGGGTTTACAACACCGAGGTCCTTAAAACCTTCGGCGATCCGGCTCCGGGTGAAGTCGTCAGCCTTAAAGACGGGCGCGATCGGCTGTTGGGCTCAGCCATCTATAATCCCGCGTCTCAGATCGTGGCGCGGCGTTTCTCCCGGCAACGTCAGGAACTGGACCTGGATTTTTTTGTCCGGCGCGTGCGCTTGGCCATTCAGGAACGCGAAGCGCTTGGCGCGTTTGGTCTAGCCGGCCGGGTAATCTGGAGCGAAAGCGACGGGCTGCCCGGACTTATCGTGGACCGGTATGGCGAGCACCTGGTCCTGCAGACGCTCACCGCGGGCATGGACCTTCGCAAACCATTGATCGTCGAGGCGCTCAAACTGGTCCTCCGGCCGGCGTCCGTGTTCGAGCGAAACGACGCGCCGGTGCGTAGGGCGGAAGGCTTGCCCTTGGTGACGGGCGATCTGTGGGGACAGACCCCACCTGACCTGCCGATCGAACTCGATGGCGTCAGCTTTCGGGTGGACCTGCGCTCCGGTCACAAAACCGGGCTTTATCTGGATCAGGTCGAAAACTATCGTTTGGTTGCCGCGCATGCAGCCGGCAAAACGGTGCTGGACTGCTTTTCCAACCAGGGTGCCTTCGCGCTGCATTGCGCCAGGGCCGGCGCGACTCGAATCGTCGCCGTCGAATCGAACGCCGATCTTGTCCAGCAGATCCGGCTCAACGCGGCGCGTAACCAGGTCGAGGTCGAGGCGGTCCAGGCGAATGCATTCGATTACCTGTCCTCTGCGGTCGACCGGAGCGAAACCTTCGATCTCGTGATCCTCGATCCCCCTTCCTTCACCAAGTCGCGCGGCTCGGTCGACAGCGCCTGGCGCGGTTACAAGGAAATTCACCGCCGGGCGCTCCAGTTGCTCAGCCCCCGCGGCCTGCTGGCCACCTTTTCATGCTCGCACCATGTTACCCGCGAAATGTTCCGCGAAATGCTGGTCGATGCCAGCGTGGATGCAAAGCGCTTCGTCCGCGTGCTCAACTTCCTTTCGCAGCCTTTGGATCACCCGATTCTGCCGCATCTGCCGGAGACGGAATACCTGAAAGGGTTCCTTGTCCAAGCCCTGCCGGGCCGCTGACCTGAGCAGCGTACCGATGGTGAATCACCGCAGGTCCCGGGTCACACCCGGGCCCGTCCCCCTCACACGCTTTTCGGATGGAAAAACCCCGGGCTGACCCCGTGGTTTCTGCTCGCTCTGATGCGCCAACGATGTTATACGGATCGCGGAACCAAAGAAGCGATAAACAAGATATTTACGTCCTATGGGAAAACCATCTCTCTTATCGCTTCGGTTCCGCGATCCGTATTAATGCTCCGCAGGACAGCGGACCGTGAGCAAAGGAGTGTGCTTTGGATTTTGTGGGTCGAATCTTGATCGCCGACGACGAGCTTGCGTCACGGCGGCTTTTGCAGCACGCCCTTGCGCGGGTCGGTTACCAGGTGACCACCGTCGATTCCGGTGAGGAAGCGCTCCGGCACCTGCATGCCGAACCTTACGATCTCCTGGTTCTGGATTTCGAGATGCCCGACCTGAATGGGATCGAGGTTTGCGCCGCGATCCGGTCTGACCCGCAGACGGCCCAACTGCCCGTTATCGTATTGACCGGTCACTCGGGTGAGGCGGAAGAAATCGGTTGTTTACAGGCCGGTGCAAACGACTTCGTCACCAAACCGGTGAGCGTCCCGGCACTCGCGGTCCGCATCCGTACCCAGGTGCGGTTGCAAGCCCTGGCTTCCGAACTGCAGGCCCGAAACGAAAAGCTTGAGCACTGGCAGGCCCTGTACGAGGCAGACCTGAACGCCGCACGCTCGGTCCAGCAGGCCATCATCTCGGGCAAGCCCCCTGACCCGCCGGGCTGGTCGGTCCACGCCTTTTACCAACCGCTCATCCAGGTCGGCGGCGACATGTGGAATTGGCGCCGCCTCGGCGACGAACGCTGGATGATCTGGATCGCCGACGCGACCGGCCACGGGGTCGCCGCAGCCTTGTATACGTCCCTCATCGCCGTGCTCTTTGGCCATACCTCGGAGGACGCCTCTTCTCCGGCCGATGTCCTTCAACGCGTCAATGAAGAGTTTTTTTCCGTGTTCCGCGGCCGAGGTTTTTTCACCGCTGCATGCGCCATCGTCAACGGCTCAGGCCGGCTTTTGTACGCCGGCGCTGCCCATCCGCCCGCGGTTCTTCTGCGTGCAGAGGGGCGCCGCGACTTGCTGCCCTCCAAAGCGACCCTGATCGGGCTCTCCCCCTCTCTGCATGCTGTGGAGGATAGCCGGTTCGACCTGGCCATGGGGGATGCGCTCCTGCTTTACACCGACGGTTTTTACAGCGGGGTCGCCGGAAAGAACCGGTTGACTCACCATGACCTCGTCGCCGCTCTCCCGGATGCTCGCACCGAGCCGGCCAAATTCCTGGGACGATTAAGGGCAAACCTGCGCGCCTGGTCATCAGAGGGCGAGGAGTTCACCGATGACGCCACCGGCGTATTGCTCACCCGCTTTCTGCGCCTTGAAAAGCGCGCAACCGGGGCTTACCTGGCCGGCCCATGAACTGCAAACATGCGGAGAGGGCCGGTTCCTGCGAGCTCGGTGGCGGTAAGGTTGGTCGTGAACCGGCCGATAGGCCTGGTATGCAAGCACTCAGGCCGACTCGCCGTTCCGATCCGCAGCGCCCCGGCACAAGGAGGCTTGCGCGATGAACGACGACCTTCCCGCTTCACACCAACCGGCTCTGATGGGTAAGCCAATGCCGGATACAAACGCGCCTGGCCTGCCCTGGCCGGCCTTCCTGCGGGTGTTGCGGCGTTTATCGCACAACCTGCGCAATCACGTGAATTCGGCTGAACTGGAAGCCGCTTTCGCCCAGGAAATAACGGACGATCCGGAAGTCCGGGCGAGTCTGACCCGGCTGCGACGATCCCTGGGGAAAATTACTGATGAATGCGAACACCTTCTGACCCGAACGGCCGATCCTGTGGCGGAACGGATCGAACTCTCAGGCGATGAGCTTTTCCAGGCCGTCCGGCAGGATGGCGAACGACGCCTGGGTTCGGAGGTGCCGGTTACCTGGGAGTGGCTGGGCGGCGACGCTGTCTCCATTTCCGTGGATCCCGCCCTGATGTGCCGGATCGCACGCGAACTGCTCGACAACGCTGCCCGCTACCGGTCGTCGACGGATCATCCCATTCGGGTACGGGCCGGGACGAAGAAAACGGCGTTCGAACTGGAAATCATCGAGCGCAAGAGCGGCGCACCCGAGACGGGCACGTGGGGCCTCCGGCCGTTTACAAGCACGGAACCCGGCCGGTATGGGCTGGGGACTTGGGCCGTAGGCCGATGGGCTTCAGCCACCGGCGCAAAGTTAGATCGGTGGTACGACGAGGGGCGGAGCGCGCTCGTGACCCGCCTCACCCTGAGCGCCCGCATGGATCCTGCGGGCAGCTGATTTGGCTTGAAGTTACGGCCGCCGATCGGTCCTCTTGAGGGCCATGGCTTTCGTTCGAGGATGTACCGGCGATGTCTCCACGCAGATCGCCGTCGAGGCGAGCAGAACCCGCGCGTTGCTCGAGGCACGAAACCGCTTTTCCGAGGCCGGACGGCAAAAAGAGGAAATGCTCGAGAACCTCAGGAGCGAGATTCTTCGGTTCGCCACTTTCTTCCGTCACGCCGTCGCCGACGACATCAGCCATCACGATCCCACCGTAGGCGTCTACGAGGCGCAGCGGTTTGGCGACTGGATGAAGCTCACCGACACGTCGGTGCTCCCGACCTTCCAGGACAAGGTGTTCTTGCAGAGCACCCACGAGGCGGCCGTGCATGTGCTGCGGGATTCGAGCGCCCGCCTGCCTTCGGCTGAAGCCCGCATGATCAAACGGTTGGCGGTCCTGGAGGATGCCATCCCGATGGCAGATGAGTACCGGCGATGGAAACAGGTTCTGGCCGGCGTGCAGCGGTATGCCGTGCTCTTCAACGGCGTGCCGACAATTGTGCTGGTGCTGCTCTGCACTTGCGTTATGCCGGCCGTGGTGGCGATGGCGGTATGGGCTCTCGCGACGGTTCTGCCGCGGTTAGGCCTTCCACCTGCCGGGGTGAACGCCGTAATGGTAACGTTGCCGGCCTTATGCCTGCCCATCGCCCTGATCGGGCTTGTCGGGCCGTTTGTACGAGCTTGGATCGCGGTACGCCTGAGTGAAAAGGTCGCCGTAACCGAATGCCTTGTGACCGCGAGAATTACTCCGGGGCAGGTGATGGCAATTCTGGCATCGATCCGGCAGAAGCTCGCCGCTTTGGACCCCGGCTTTGCGACGCGGCACGAAATCTTGCCCGACCGGATGCTTACTTCCCTGCGGGCTGAAGCCGCGTTCCTGGACGCCAAACTCGTGACGCGGCACCTCACCACTTCCCGGCCGATCTACCGCTCCCCCAGGTCCACCGTTAGTCCGGATACGTTAGCAACCGACTCTCAGGACCCTTACTAGACCCAAAATAAGCGCGTTTCGGCGCGGGAAGCGTTTATTTCGGGTTAAAGGCCCCCTCCAGGGACTATCAGTCCCCGGCTACTCTCTCCTGCCCCTCCGGGGCAGCCGGAGAGTCTACGTCGCCTTGAGCCAACCCAACCCATCCTCGGTGCCGGCTCGCGGCCGGTATTCACAGCCCACCCACCCTTGGTAACCTAACTCATCCAGCAGCCGGAACAGGTAGAGGTAGTTCACCTCACCGTCATCCGGCTCATTGCGTTCGGGTACGCTGGCGATCTGGATATGGCCGACCCCCGGAAGGTACCGGCGCAACTTTACGGCGAGGTCGCCCTCGGCAATCTGCACGTGGTACAGATCCATCTGCACCTTCAGATTTGGCTCATTCACCTCCTCGCAGATGGCGTGCGCCTCACCCTGGGTGTTGAGGAAATAGCCAGGCATGTCGCGGGTGTTGATCGGCTCGATGAGCAAGGTTCGATTCTCCCTGGCGACCTCCTTCGCGGCATAACGCAGGTTTGCGATGTACACCTGCCGGTGGCGCTCAAGATCGGCCCCGGCCGGAATCAATCCGGCCATGGCGTGGAGGGACGGCGTGCCTAACGCTCGGGCGTACTCAAGCCCGGTGCGCACCCCGGCACGGAATTCACCTTCCCTGCCGGGCAGTGCAGCCAATCCGCGCTCGCCGGCCGCCCAATCGCCCGGCGGCAAATTGATCAGCACGCTTTCCAGCCCGCTCTCTTTGAGCCAACGCGCCACCTCTTGCGGTTGATACTCATAAGGAAAGAGGAACTCAACCGCCTTAAAGCCGGCCTTCGACGCCGCCCCGAACCGGGCCGGGAAAGGCGCTTCATTGAACATCATCGTTAGATTGGCGGCGAATTTCGGCATGGCAAGCTCCGGGGGTTTATAGCTTCAGACTACCGGCCTTAGAAGTCGAGTTTGAAGGTCGCCTTGAGTTCCTGGATCTGCTCGGCGTTAAGCGGGCGGGTAGGAGCATTGCGCAAGAGCAGAAAGAGTTTGGCCGTCTCCTCCAGCTCCTCAATTGCATAAACGGCCGCTTCCAGCGTATTGGCTGACACGACCGGACCGTGGTTCGCGAGCAGCACGGCAGAATGTCTGGCCGCCAGGCCACGAATCGCTTCCCCCAACGCCGGATCGCCCGGCCGGTAATACGGGATCAGCGGTAACCGGCCGATCTTCATCACGTAGTAAGCGGTCAGCGGCGGCAGGCAGTCAGCCGGGTCAAGTCCATCCATGCACGAAACCGCGGCCGAGTGGGTGGAATGCAGGTGAACGATCGCCCCCGCCCCGTGACGTTCTTCGTACATGGCCCGGTGCAGGAACGCTTCCTTGGAAGGCGGATCGCCCGAAACCCGGTTGCCTTTCCAGTCCAGCTTGGCCAGGCGCGCCGGGTCCAGCCGGCCCAGGGAGGCGTTGGTTGGTGTGAGCAACCAGCCGTCCTCCAACCGTACGCTTAGATTGCCGCTGCTCCCCGCGGTCAAACCCCGATCGAAGATGGAACGGCCGAACTCGACGATTTGTTCGCGCAGCCGCATCTCATCAGCGTTGGTCTTGATCATCGTGCTCATGAAAAGTAACTCCAGGCTTTTAGAAAAAAGTCGGGCGTGCCGAAATTGCCGGATTTAAGCGCCAGCGCCAAGGGCCGCTCATGGGTGGTTCCGGTCTGGAGGGCCACGGTCCAGGGCACGCCGGGATCGATCTCCGGACCGATCCGCAGCCCTTTGATCCCGAGGGCCTTCACGACGGCCCCGGAGGTTTCGCCCCCAGCCACGATCATCTGCCCGACCCCGAGCTCAACCAAGCCGCGGGCAACGGCGGCGAGCGCCTCCTCGACGAGTTCGCCCGCCCTGGCGGCCCCGAACTGCGCCTGCACCTCCCTGACCGCCTCAGGGGCACTCGTGGCGTAGATCAACACCGGTTCCTTGCCGACCCGTTCCGCAGCCCACTCCAGCGCAGCCGCCGCCACGTCGCTGCCGCCGGCAAGTTTAACCGGATCCACCTGAAAAGCCGGGTGACGTTCACGCATCCGGGCCACCTGCCCTTGCGTGGCGGTGGAACAACTGCCCGCGATCACCGCCCTCAAACCTCCCGTGGCCGGCAACGCGTCGGCAACCACGTCCCCGGCCAGCAACCCTTTCCGGCGAAAGTTCTCCGGCAGGCCCACCGCAAGGCCGGAACCCGCGGTGACCAGCGGCAGCGAGGCGCAGGCAGCCCCGATCTCGGCTAAATCCCGGTTCGACAACGCGTCAACGACCGCAAAGCCGCACCCTTCCTTGCGCAGGGCCGCAAACCGTTCATCGATAACGCCGCTCCCCTGCGACACCGTACCGTAATCGATGAGCCCGACCCGCCGCTTCACTTGCGCCTGGAGCACACGCACCAGGTTGGCGTCGGTCATGGGCGTCAAGGGATGATGCCGCATCCCGCTTTCATTGAGTAGGACGTCCCCGACAAACAGGTAACCCTGGTAGATTGTGCGCCGGTTGGCAGGAAAAGCCGGGCAGGCAATCGTGAAGTCTGTACCCAGCGCGTCCATCAGCGCTTCCGCCACCGGGCCGATGTTGCCCTGCGGGGTGGAATCGAAAGTGGAACAGTATTTAAAGTAGAATTGTTTACACCCGGCTTCCTGCAACCACCGGAGTGCCGCCAGCGATTCTCTAACCGCTTCAGACGCCGGGTTCGTGCGCGATTTAAGCGCAATAACGACCGCATCGACGTCCGCCGGACACCGCTCCGTCTGCGGCACGCCGATCATCTGTACGGTGCGCATCCCGTGCTTGACCAGCATGCCGGCCAGGTCGGTGCCACCGGTGAAATCGTCCGCGATACATCCAAGAATGGCGGCCATGGGGGATTTTTTGGGGGGTTGCGCTTTTCGAATGAGCATGTCCGGGTCAGCTGCCGGCCGTTTTGTTCGCCGCCGGAAGTTGGATGCCAGGGAAGATCTTGATCACCGCCGAGTCGTCTTCGCGACCAGAACCCGCCGCCGACGCCTGCAGGAACATCTGGTGGGCCGCCGCCGACAGCGGTAATGGAAAGACGTTCTGTTTGGCATAGTCGAGCACGATACCCAGGTCTTTTACAAAAATATTGACGGCCGACAATGGCGTGTAATCTCCGGCCAGAATGTGGGGCACGCGGTTCTGGAACATCCAGGAACTGCCCGCGCTGTTGCAGATCACCTCGTAGAGTTGGGCCGGGTCCGCCCCGGCGCGCAACCCGAGCGCAACGGCCTCCGCGGCGGCCGCAATATGCACCCCCGCCAGCAACTGGTTAATCATTTTGACCGTCGAACCCTGCCCCGGCTTGTCGCCCAACCGGTACACCCGGCTCGCGATCGCCTTGAAAACGCCCTCACACCGGGCAAACGCTTCGGGTGGGCCGGAGGCCATGACCGAAAGCTCGCCGGAAGCCGCTTTCGCCACTCCGCCCGAGACCGGCGCGTCGATCAATCGCAAGCTCATGCCTTGCAGCCGCTCGCCGAGCGAGACCGCAAACTCCGGCGAAACCGTCGCGCTGGCGATCACCACTGAACCGGGCTTGAGCCGCGACGCCGCTCCCGACTCACCGAACAAAACGGCTTCGGTTTGCTGCGCATTGACCACCAGGATCAGCAGCGCCTCCACCCCAGCCGCAAGCGCCGCCGGCGACTCCGCGCCGTGTCCACCCGCATCGACGATTTTCCGGACCGCCTCGGGCCGTACATCATACGCGTGCACCGCAAGACCCGCGCGCAAAAGTGATCGGGCCACCCCCATGCCCATCGCCCCCAGGCCGATCACGCCTATCTGACGCACTTCCTCTTTCATATAAATGGTTTCGCCAACCGCACGGTACAGCACGGCCACTTCGGCTTGGTTGGAAGCCGAGCTAAAGCTCTCGCATGAAGGCCACCAAATCGGTTTTCTCCTGCTTGGTCAGGTTGAGTTGCAGGA
>JAFAUY010000388.1 GCA_019243005.1 Verrucomicrobiota bacterium
CGCCCGAGTATTCCTGGAGCCGATTTGTCTGGATGATGGGCAACGCGCTGCGTTGGAAGTGCCCGACCTGCGGCCAACGACCCCTGTTTGTGCCTTGGTACCGGGTCCGCAGTCTCCAGGATTGGTTTATGCCTCTCGACGGCTGTCCCCATTGCGGTTATCCCTTCGACCGTGAGCCCGGCTATTTTCTGCTCTCCATTTTCGCAATCAATTACGGAGTGGGTTCTCTGCTCGGGCTGATCATTTACCTGATCCTGGATTTCTGGGTAAAACTGCCCATCGAATGGACCATTCTGCTCGTCGTTGTGCCCATGCCCGTTTTCAATTTCTGGTTTGCCCGGCATTCAAAGGCGCTCTTTATCGCTTTTGACCTTTTCTGCGACCCGCATAAACGCGATGACGATGGTGGCGACCAGCGCACCGACACGCCTCGCAGGCCGCCAAGGTCGCCGGTCTTCGAGCCGGTAAAACGTTGATTACCGGTTTTGCGGATGGCCAATGCAAGGCGCGGGCGCCTTGCAGCGTCCCCTCATCAGTGCGATAGGCTGCTGATGAATTGGTGTGCGAGCTTCCTCGCCTTTATACAACTGCATCCCTGGAAAGTCGTCGGCCTGAGCGGAAGCATTATCTTCGGCCTGCGGTTCTTTCTGCAATGGATCGCATCGGAACGGGCACGCAAAAGCATTATCCCGGTCGGCTTCTGGGAGTGCAGCCTGCTTGGCAGTGTCCTAACGTTCAGCTACTTTGCATTCTACCGGCACGACTCAGTCGGTGTTCTTATCACCGTGCTGCCGATGCCGCTTTACGCGCGCAACCTGTATTTTAAATACCGGGAACTAGCCCATCACCGGAATGAGCGGGCTAAACCGGTAGAGTCGATTGAAACCATGGTTGAACGTTAAAGCGGGGCCGAGCGTATGATTTATTTCGATAATAACGCGACCACGAAGGTGGATCCCAAGGTGCTGGAAGCCATGTTACCGTTCCTTCAGGAGCAGTACGGTAACCCGTCGAGCGTTTATCGCCTGGGCAAGGCGGCAGCTCACGCCGTTGCTCGTGCCCGGGCCCAACTGGCCGGCCTGCTCGGGTGCGAACCTTCAGAAATTCTGTTTACCAGTTGCGGGACCGAGAGTGACAACGCTGCAATTTCTGCAGCGCTCACGGCTGATCCTGACCGCAAACACCTGATTACAAGCAAAGTCGAGCATAGCGCCATCATCAAACACGCCGAGGCGCTGGCGCGGCGCGGTTATGAAATCACCTGGCTCGGCGTGGATCAAAACGGCCTAATCGACCTGCAGGAACTGCAGCGCGCCATTCGGCCCGACACCGCGCTCGTTTCGCTGATGTGGGCCAATAATGAAACCGGCGTCCTTTTCCCGATTGCGGAGATTGCCGAAATCTGCCGGGAAAGGCAGACGCCATTTCATACGGATGCCGTGCAGGCCGTTGGTAAAGTTCCGATCGATCTTTCGCGGTTGCCGATCCAGTTCCTGTCCCTATCCGGCCATAAATTGCACGCTCCGAAGGGCGTGGCGGCACTTTACGTGAATCGCCGTGCTAAGTTTTTCCCTTTCCTCCTGGGCGGCGGTCAGGAAGGGAAACGCCGGGGCGGGACGGAGAACACCGCGTCGATTGTCGCTTTAGGGGCGGCGGCAGAGCTTGCGGCCGAACATCTAAGCGAGGAAAACACGACCGTTCGCCGTCTCCGCGACCGGCTGGAAAAGGGTCTATTGGAAACCATTCCGGGGGTTGCGGTAAACGGCCAGCCTCGACAACGCCTCCCCAATACGACCAGTTTATCGATTGAGGGTATCGACTCTGAAACCATGCTCCTGGTGTTGGATCAACGTGGCATTTGCTGCTCGGCCGGTTCGGCGTGCACCTCCGGTTCACTTGAACCGTCGCACGTGTTGAAGGCGATGGGCTTCAGCACCGAACGGGCCCGCGGCAGCTTGCGGTTTTCTCTCGGACGATTTAACACCGCGGAAGAGGTGACCCAGGCGCTGCAGATCATCCCCCGCGAGGTGGCGAAAGTGCGCCAACTCAGCAATGGTGTTTTGGCGGTCTGAGCAGGAGATTTATACTGCCCCCAGCCATGTGACGCGTCACGCGTCGGCTGCCGTCATTAATTCAAACGTTTCAAACAGGGGCACCAGATCGATCACTTCATTTGCTGCGTCCTTTAGTCCCGTGCCTAGCGTCTGAGCGGTCGCGGCCACCTCTACCCGAATGCCGCGTCGCCGCAGTTGCAAAGCTAGATGGGCAAAATCTGCATCCCCCGTCACCAGCACGACGATCTCGGGCCGCACCTCGACGGCAAGCTCGACTGCATCGATCGCCATCAACACGTCGACGTTTGCTTTGTAATGCCTGCCGTCCCCTGGAGAGCCCTCTTTTACCA
>JAFAUY010000436.1 GCA_019243005.1 Verrucomicrobiota bacterium
GCAAGACCAAGAGGCCGCGCAATGTCGATGCACTTCGAGCGTCGGCGATTCTGTACGGCGACTGGGGCACGAGTAAGGCGTACGTACTGGGGCTGGCGTTTGCCGTTGCCGGATACAGCTCGTTCTGGCTGATCGCGACCATGTGCATTCTCATGGCGCTGGTTGGGGTCAACTACATGGCCATCTGCCGCCACTACCCGGACGGGGGAGGCGTCTACGCGAGCGTACGCCACCGCTCAGAGGTTATCTCGATCGTGGGGGCGTTCCTGCTGATCGCGGATTACATCGTGACCGCCTCGCTCAGTGCGCTTTCGGCGTTTCAATACCTCGGGTTTGACCGCCCTGAACTCTGGGCCGGCGCCGCCATTTTCTTGATCGGGTTTCTGAATTATTTCGGGCCCAAACACACGGGTGGGCTCGCGTTCCTCGTCTCCGTGCCTACGCTCATCGTGGTGATCTTGCTTGGGTTCCTTTCTATCCCGCACCTGGGAGCGGCCGTCGGGAACCTGAAACCGCTCTCGGGCAACCTGGTTCAGGACTGGACCGGGTTTGTCAGCATCGTGCTGGCCCTCTCCGGGGTTGAAGCGGTCGCCAATGCCACCGGCGTAATGAAGCTCGACCCGGGCTCGACGGATGAGAACCCATCCGTCGTCCAAACCTCGAACCGGGCCATCCTCTGGGTGATGTTTGAGGTCTGCTTTTTTACCGCGTTTCTCGGATTAGCCATGCACGCCTTGCCCGGTTTGGCCCCCCACGGGGGCGAAGTGGATGCTCCGGGTCATCCCGGCGTGCGCGACTACATGCTGCGCTACATGGGCGAAGTGTTTGCAGGCAGTGCATTCGGTCCCGTGCTGGGCCAGGTTGCCGCCTGGTGCGTCTCCATCGTCTTCGGCGTCCTGCTTGTATCCGCCGTGAACACGGCCATCGTCGGGTTGATCGCCATTTTTTTCATGATGTCCCGGGATGGCGAAATTCCGGCCAGTTTTGAGAGGCTGAATGCTTTCGGGGTGCCCACCCTCGGGTTGCTGTTTTCCACCGTGGTCCCGGCCCTCCTGGTGGTTGCCGTCAAGGACGTGTCGGGCCTGGCCGACTTGTACGCCGTGGGTGTGGTCGGCGCAATTGCGACCAACCTGGGTTCCACGTCCACCGATCGCAGCCTTCACCTGGAAAAATGGGAACGGGTCCTGATGTTCAGCACCTTCATCATCATGAGCGCGATCGAGATCACGCTCTTTGCCGTGAAACCGAACGCGCGGGTCTTTTGTGCGGTGATCCTTTCGGTCGGCCTTATCCTCCATGGCCTTGTCACGGAACGCGCCCAAAAGCGCCGGCAGAAAGAGGCCGCCGCCGCGGCCGGAACCGGAACGCTCCGGCCGCTCGAATCGGGCGCGCCCTCCATGGCTGCAACCTTCTCGAATCCAGAGGAAGAGGAAGAGAGTTTCGGGGCGCCCATGATCTGCGCCGTACGCGGCATCGGGCGCACCCTGGATTTCGCGCTGGATGAAGCCCGAAGCACCCGGCGGCCGCTTTACCTGCTTTTTGTGCGGGAACAACCGGTGCTGTTGCCGGAGGATCGCCGGCGAAGGTGGGTCGAGGATGCGGAGGCCCGCGCGATTTTCCATTATGCGTCGGAGCGCGGAAAAGGGATCAAGCTATTGCCGTGCTACGCGGTCAGTGATTCCGCCGCGGATACCATCGTGGAAGTGGCCGCGACGGTGGGCGCGTCTTATCTCATCCTGGGCGCACCCCAGCGAAGCGCGATTGTGAGCCTGTTGCGCGGCAACATCATTCGCAATATTTCCAGCATGCTGCCGGAGGAAATTCACCTCCTGGTTTACGCTTGAGTAAAAATTGACCCATAACCAAGTCTCTCGGCCCTCTCACACGCTTTCTGTTGGTTTGCCCCGCGATGCCGTTAAGGCGAAGCTCCCATTCCCCTTATGCCAAGGGTGGATAACCGCCGGAACGCCGCTGACTTCCAATCAAGGCCTGTCATTGAAGCGCTCTCGACCTAGCCTCCTAGGGATTCGTTTTTATCGGGTCTGGGGCGTATACCTGTAATCCCGAACACCGCAGGGCAAATTCAACAAAACAAAGAACAAAGCTATTCGCGGACGGTGACGCGCAGTCGGTTTACCAAACGATTTTTCACGCGTTGGTGAACTTCTGCCACCTCTTCCTGGGTTAACGTCCGGTCTGGAGCGCGATAAGTCAAACTTAGCGCAACGGATTTCTGGTTTGCAGGAATCCGTGCGCCGGCCGGATCGGTAAATACGTCAAAGAGCTGGAAATCAACCAGCAACGGTTCCGACTGTTCGCGCAATGTTTGCTCCACGGCGTCGTACTTGAGGTCCAAGGGCGCCAGAAATGCGACGTCGCGCGTGATGGCCGGATAACGATCGAGCGGCCTGAAGACAAATGGCTGCGCCAACCGGCCGCCGCGGAACGCTAATTCGGCCACGAACAAATTTCCCCTGACGTCGTACCTGACGGCCATCGACGGGCGCACCTGGCCGCACCAGCCCAAAAGCTCGCCGCCGCGAGTCCGAACGCGACAGAGCAAGCCGGCCAGTTCGTTCGGTTCCACCCGTTCCAGGCTCACCGGGTTGCCTGCCACGACGTTCACGACGCCTTTCAGGTCGAAGAAATCAAAGTCCCTGGCGTCCCGATTCCATCGTTTGGCATCGCGCTGTCCGGCCAGGAGAATACCTACCGAAACCGACTCTTCCTGCTCCGGGTCGTTACGGAAAACGCGCCCCAGCTCAAAGAGCGCAACCGATTCCGCACCCCGCTGAAAGTTGCGTCCGGCGGCGCGAATCAACCCGGGAACCAGCGACGGCCGCAACACCCGCATTTCCTCAACCAGCGGGTTTTTGAGGCGCCATACCCTGGTTTCAGGACTCAGGGTCTCCGCCAGCGCCGTCTCGTCGGTAAAGGTAAGGCTGCGCGCCTCGAACAGGCCCAAAGCGACCAGGCGACGCCGGAGCGCCATGGCGGCGTCGTGCGCGTGATCCGCCGCGGAACTCGGGGTGGCGTGACCCGCCACCCGGCCTTCGATGCGATCGACGCCCGCCAGGCGGCAGACCTCCTCGATCAGGTCCACCTCCCGCGTCAGGTCAGGCCGGTAGCTGGGCGGCTGCCAGGTGCCATCGTTCAGCGGCGTGACGCCGATACGTTGGAGGAGCTCACGAGCCTCCGGAATTTCCCGGCCCAACAAGCGCGCGCAGCGCTCCGGACGCAGCGTGATCGGCGCGACCCGCTTCGGCTCCTCTCCGGCCGCCCACAAAACCTCCTCAGGCTTTCCACCCGCAAGGTCCCGGATCAACTCGGACGCACGCAGCGCCGCCGTAACGACCGACGCGGGATCCACCCCACGCTCAAACCGGACGCTCGCGTCTGAAATGAGGCCGAGTCCACGGCTCATGGCACGGATCCAGCCGGGATCGAAGTAAGCACTTTCCAGCCAGACATCGGTTGTAGCCGGTTGGACCCCGGACTCTTCACCGCCCATAACGCCGGCCAGGCCTAAGGGCGTTTCCCCGTCCGCGATCAACAGGTGACTCTCGCTCAGTTCGTAACGCTTGCCGTCCAGCGCCAGCAAAGTTTCTCCCGGACGCGCACGCCGCACGTGGAATCCGCCCCGCACCCTGGCGGCATCATACACGTGGACAGGTTTGCCGAGCTCGAGCATCACGTAATTGGTGATGTCTACCAGGTTGTTGATCGAGCGCAGGCCGGATGCCTCCAGGCGTTCCTGCAACCAACCCGGGCTCGGGCCCACCTTCACGTTGCGGAAACGGCGAAACACGATGTACGGGCAACCTTCAGGCTCACTCACGGTGACCTGCGGGCCGGAGCGGACCTCCACCGCCGAGCGGTCAAGAACCGGCAACGTGGCCTGCAGGTTGAGAATAGCCGCCAACTCACGCGCGATGCCGGCGTACGACAGCAGGTCGGGACGATCCGGGGTGAGTTCCAGGTCAAAAATCACGTCGGGCGGGTAAACGCTGCTGAGCGGTTTGCCTACGGGCGCATCAGACGGCAGGATTAACAGTCCCGCGCTGTCCTCCGCCAGGTTTAACTCCTTGGGGCTGCAGAGCATGCCTTCCGACTCGACCCCGCGCAGTTTGCTGACTTTGATCTTGAAATCACCCGGCAGGACGGCGCCCGGCAGGGCCAGAGGCACTTTGTCACCCGCACTGAAATTCTTTGCGCCGCAAACGATCTGACGCGGCCGGCCCGAACCGTCGTTTACCTGGCAGACGCTCAACCGGTCCGCGTTGGGATGCGGGTGAAACGAATCGATCTGCGCGACCACCACCTGATCGAGCTGCACGCCGCGCCGTTCGATCGCACCCACCTCCATGCCGCTGGCGATCATGGCCTCGCTTAATTCTTCCACCGTGCCGGCAAGCGGCAGGAACTCCCTCAGCCAGCGAAGAGAAATTTTCATTCTGCGAATTGCGCCAGAAAACGTTGGTCGTTCTCGATCAACAACCGGATGTCAGGCAAGCCGAATAAAGCCATCGCCAGGCGGTCAAGCCCCATACCAAACGCAAAACCCGACCAGACCTCTGGGTCATAGGCCCGATCGCCGCGGCGCGCATTGACCTGGTCGAACACGGCAGGATCCACCATTCCGCAGCCCAGCAACTCCATCCAGCGGCCGTGGTTGACGTTCGGCAGGCGTACGTCGACTTCAAAACTCGGTTCGGTGAACGGAAAAAAATGGGGCCGTATCCGGGTCTCGGCCTTCGGGCCAAGCAGTTCCCGGACGAAGAAGGTCAAGGTGCCCTTCAGGTCGGCCACACTGACCACGCGATCCACGTACAAACCTTCCAGTTGATTGAACTGGCTCAGGTGCGTCGCATCGATCTCGTCGCGCCGGTACGCGGCTCCCGGCCCGATAACCCGGACCGGAGGCACGGCCATGATCATGGTCCGGATCTGGACGGACGAGGTATGGGTTCGCAACAGGCGTCCGTCGGGAAGGTAGAACGTATCGGATTCCTTACGCGCCGGGTGGTTGGCCGGCGTGTTCAGGGCGTCGAAACAGAACCATTCGGTTTCAATGTCCGGCCCGTCCGCCAAGGCGAAGCCGAGCCGCCGCAGGATCTGAATCGCGCGATCCTGAAGCAACGTCAAGGGGTGCAACGCTCCCGTGCGCGCTTCGGTGGCCGGGAGGGTTTCATCAAGGTTCTCCAGACCTTCGAGATCCGACGCAGCCTGCAGAGAGCGACCCCGCTCTTCCAGGCTTGCGGCGATCAATTGGCGCACTTCATTGAGAAGTTTGCCCACCACCGGCCGGTCCGCCTTGGGGACGTTGCGCATCCCTTCGCTCAGTTTCGTGAGCGCACCGGCCCGGCCCAGGAAACTCACGCGCAGCTGATCGAGCTCCGAGGGGGTTTTCGCGTTTTGGATCTCGACGAGGGCCGCCTTGCGCAACTGTTGGAGTTCAGCTTCCATGGCCTGAAAAGCAAGCTGCGGCGCCGGGCAGGTCCCGGTGGCCGCAGGCACTGTAAAAATAGACGTCCCGGGCTTAAGGCTGGCCGCTAGGCTGCCTGCTTGGCTTCCAGCGCTTGGGTTGCCTGATCCAGGATCGCCTTGAACGCGGCTTCATCCTGCACGGCCAGGTCAGCCAGGATCTTGCGATCGACCGCAATCTGCGCGGCCGCCAAGCCTTCCACAAACCGGCTGTACGTCAGCCCGTGCTGACGGCAGGCGGCGTTAATGCGCTGAATCCAAAGGCTGCGAAACTCGCGTTTTCGGTTCTTGCGGTCCCGGTAAGCCCAGGTCTGCGCCTTCATGACCGCATCCTTGGCGTAACGGAACAGCTTGGACCGCCGGCCGCGGTAACCCTTGGCCTTTTCCAGCATTCTTTTCCGGCGCGCGCGACTGGCGGGGGCGTTAGTTGCTCTCGGCATAAGGTTTCTTCGGTTAAAACCGAAGCTCCGTGAACGAGTTGTTGTTCATTTTCATCGTTTCTCGACCGTTTATCGACCTCACTCGTCTCGTCAGCCCCGCCTGCGGCGGAGCAGGTGGAAAAACGGTTTTTTCCTCTTAACGGAACGGCAGGTTTTCTTTAATTCGACGCACGTCGGTCACATCGACCGAAGTCGTTTTCGCAAGCTGCCGCTTGCGCTTGGCGCTTTTCGACGCGAGCAGGTGCCGGCGCCCCGCACGGCTCCGCAGTACCTTGCCGGTCGCGGTCACCTTGAAGCGCTTCGCCACCGCT
>JAFAUY010000251.1 GCA_019243005.1 Verrucomicrobiota bacterium
GGCTTCCTGCGGCGCGGCTGGGTCAACCTCGACCGGGTCTGGACCGCCGTTCTCCTCTGCACCGGCCTCGTTCTCCTCCTGACCTGACCGGCCGTGATGGGGCGGGCATTCCCCCTTTGCCGCGTTCCCGCCTTGCCCCCCGCCAGCGCGGCGGCTATACGCGGGGCGCCGGAGTGTAGCTCAGCCTGGTAGAGCACTGTGTTCGGGACGCAGGGGCCGGAGGTTCGAATCCTCTCACTCCGACCAGCTTCATTTATTGAAAAGCCTGCCTAAACTGAAAATCTTGCAGCCCTAGACACAGGGCTCCAATGGTTCAGGTGAACACGTTTTAAGCCGGGTGGAACTGCGCCATCGTCGGCATCTGCCCGTACTCGGAGCCGAAGCCGAACGAGACGGTGCGCCCGCCCGGGTGGCTGAAGGTAAGGGTTTCGGTCGTGCGCCCCGCCCGGTCGACGTTGGAAGGCGTTGGCACCTGACGCAGGTCGCTGGAGGTCTGTCGTCCGAGGGTCCCGAGCGCGCGGCGACGAAGGTGGTGATCGTCGCCGAGGTCGAGCGCCTGCGCTGGCGGCTGTGGAACGGCAAGGCCAGGGACGCCGGGATCAGCCTCGATCGCATCCGCGCCGTCACGCATCACTTCCGGGGCGAGCCGGATCGCCGCAGGTCCATCGCGCCCTCACGCAAGCTGTGGACCGCACTGCAAGCGCTGAACGACCACCTCGCCAGCCAGACCGACTGGCTGGCCAACCACGCCGAGCGGCACCGAGCCGGGCAGCGGGTCGGCACGGCGCTCACTGAGGCAACCGCCAACTTCCTGGTGAACCGCCGGATGCGCAAGGCGCAGCAGATGCGCTGGACCCGGCGCGGCGCGGGTCGGCTGCTCCAGGTCCGCTGCGCCGTCTACAACGGCACGCTCGGCACCGGCTTCGGGCAGCGATTCCAGGCCGCCAACGACGCGCACCCGCCAGTGGCCATCGCGGCCTGACCCCAAACTTCGAGGCAGTTCCGTCAGCAGGCGCCCGCGGGAAGCACCGGCAAGAGGTTGGGGAGGTAACGTGTGAGGCTTAACGTCGAAAAACTTTCATGAGAGATGCAAGTGCCGCGGTCTGCTCAGCGAGTCTCCAGAAAACTGAAGCCCTGCCGCATGGCTTGACCACCGGTCGAAACTTCTTGACGATACATCCGCAAATAGAATACAAAGTTCAACTAAATGGCGCCGCCGAAGGGCGTCCTTGGTTCTCGGCTCGGAGCCAAGGAGTTGCGGACCCGAACGGATGTTGAGCGTCCTTCCCTCGCGGGGGCATTATGCCAGAGCAGCACGGAGCAGTCAGGCCGGGCGCCCGCGAAGGCAATGCGGTCCAGGCCTACGCTCTCTGACGCTTGCCGACAGGCTGGCGAAGCGGACGTCGTCTCCACCGCTTACGTTCAATAGGTGAGGCCATGCGGACCCGCAGTAACTACAAAAATCTCTCGAAGGCCGACCAAGCAGCGTTCGTTGCCGCCGTAAAAGAGCTCAAGTGGGCTGGCATTTACGACGATTTCGTCAGACAACACCGCGCTGCCTCCCTTGCGGACCCATCTCCCGCCCACATGGGACCCGGTTTCCTGCCCTGGCACCGCGAGTTTCTTCTCCGGTTCGAGAACGCGTTGCTGGAGGGCAACCCACGCTTGGGCCTGCCGTACTGGGACTGGACCGTTGACAACTCGAAGACCTACAACCCGCTGACGGCGATTTCCTGGACGGACCGCTTGGCAACTGCCACGACTGTGACGGCACATGGCGTCCAGGTCGGGCAGCAATTCCAGATCTCTGGTGTCACACCGTCAGGCTACAACGGCACATTCACGGCGCTTGCTGGCACGACCGGCAACACGCTTGTCTATGCGCTGGACACCAATCCTGGCACGGCAACCGTCCTCGGCGGTGAAGGGTCTCCGCTTTGGGCGGACACCTTCATGGGTGGTAACGGCGACTCTAAGCAAGGCGACAAAGTCACGAAGGGACCGTTCGTGTACAACGCGCTGACGGCCATCTCATGGTCGAATGGCCTTGTCACGGCCAGGGCCACGGCGGCGCACGGGGTGCAGGTCGGACAGACGTTTCAGATCTCTGGCGTCACGCCCATCGGGTACAATGGACTCTTCACAGCGGCTGACGGCACGACGGGCAACACGCTTGTCTATGCGCTGAACACCAATCCTGGCACGGCAACTGTCCTCGGCGGCACGGGGTGGATTCTCAATATTGTTGATCCGACCGAGAGCGATCCATTTCTGAAACGCGCGTTCGGGGTGCTCTCTGAGAGCTTGCCGGATTCCACTAATGTGGGCAAGGCGAAGAACTTTACGCCTTACGACACACAACCCTGGATCGGAACCGCAGGCTGGCCCCCCTCCGACACCCTGGGTTTCCGAAAAGGCATCGAATCCATTCATAACGAAGCGCACAACTGGGTTGGTGGATCGATGTTCAGCGGCTGCTCGCCCAACGATCCAGTCTTTTGGCTGCATCACTGCAACATCGACCGGCTTTGGGCGGAATGGGAAAATTCGAACCCTGGTTGGCCATACCTTCCGCCAACTGGGACGATCAACACGACGTTCTCGTGTTTCGCGAACTCGTCCACGATTGCGGTGGCGAGCGCAGCCGGCATTCTCAAGGGCGTGGGCGCAAGCGGCCCCGGCATTCCGGCCAACGCCGTGGTGACGAAGGTTTCCGGCATGACGATCACGCTCTCGCAGAAGACGACGGCAGTGGAGACGAATGCAGCGGTCGCATTTGCCTTGGTTCCGCTCGGACATGGCCTCGACGACCCAGTGATGCCGAAACTGGACGGCTTTCAAATTTCACCCACACCGCACTGCGTGCTCAACCACGGCGCGCTCGGTTACCAATATGACACTGAAAAGAATCAGCGCACGTACGCCGCTATCTCCTGGACAGTGAGCAACAGCGATGGAACTCTGGGATCTTATTGGCGTGCCTACGGAGCGTACGCCAGCAGCGGAGACAGAGGAACCGTTTACGAAAAAGCCTACGACAACGGAAAACTCGGCGCGTGGGTCAAAATCGATGAAAACCTCAGCGGCGCTACGTATGTCGCGGCGGTCGCGCTGCCAGACAGCGGAGACCCGGTAAAAC
>JAFAUY010000094.1 GCA_019243005.1 Verrucomicrobiota bacterium
GGAAAGGGTCCAAGCCAGGGAGGAATCGAGCAGCGCAACTGTGCCGCCTGTGGTCAAGAAACGGAGTATTTGTTGGCTTTTAAGGAAAGTAAGGCGATTCACGTTGCGTTTGCCGTTTGGTGCAAGGGGAGTAATTCGCCTTGATAACGCATTGCTTTAGGCTTTTCTGCGGCGTCACACCACCGTTGCCCGAACCGGGTTCGGAACCACGCTCGACTCCGCGGGGCTGGTGGCCGGCTTGCGCGCAAGCAGGCTGTTGGCGATCACGCCCACCCATGACGCCGTCCAGGCTACTAGTACGAGCCAGGACAGACCGCGCAGGTACAACCAGAGCCACTCCGGTCGAAATTCGTATCGAAGAACATGCCGCCCGGGCTCGGCACGAAGGGCCAGCACCATAGAAGATGGACGCGGCAGGCCAGGCGTATCGGGTACTGGAAACAGTTTGCTGCACGGAAGGCGCTTCTCATCGAGATAAATCGCATTCCAGGGAAAAGGGGTCACGTTAGTGATGAGCAAGGTCGGGTTGGCCAATGAGACTTTTATCGGATTCACTTCTCCAAAGGTTGTACCCGGTTGGAAGAAAGCTCCGTAAGCCGGTAAGCCGTTGAGTTCGCTGTGATTGGTCGCGAAAGCGGAGGGCACATCGTAATCTGACGCGCAGTCGAACGTCACCGGTAACTCGTTGAGGTGCACAGTATCCACGGCAGGGCTTCCAGGAGACCAGTAACCGTCGGCCCGGATAGCCGAATGCATCATGCGCAGGAAGTCTCCGATGGACTGTGTGCCCGGACCGAAATGGCTTGAGGATTCGATAACGATTGTTTTTGAGCAAAGTCCGATAGCAGCGAGCACAAACGCGCCGATCGCCGCCCATTTCCACACCGTCGCGATCCATCCCTGTGACCGCAATTTGGCCTGATCAATCAAACCGAACATGCAAAGCAAGCAAAGCATCAGCGCTAAATTCACGTAAGCGGCCAAACGATAAGAGAACTGCATGATATCAAAAAGGCTGCCGAAAAGCGTCGAACACTTAGGCACACAAAAAACCAACAGAGAGATCACAAATACGACGTAAGATAATCCCAGGAAAGTGCCGAGCAAGACCTCCGGCCTTGCGCAACGCCTCGAGCACCGCCTCAACACCGCCAGCGTAAGGATCGAATAGACTAATAAGGCGAGCGAGATTTGGACGTTTATCACGGGATAGCCGGACGGATCCAGACCGTTGTTGAAAGGTCCGGAGATCGGACTCAAAGCGGAAGTCAGCGCTCTCCCCAAGGTGGACGCAACATAAACCTCTCGAAACCCGTAAGCATTCGCCGTGGGATCAGCAACATGAATGACCTTGCCGAACTGGAGCACCACATACAGCCACGGGCTCAAAAGGCAGCTAAGAGCGAGAGAGTTAAGAACGCCAAACAGGAGGAATCTACCGCTTTTCAGGACCAGCAGGGCGGAAAGGCCGAGTGCGACCAAAAGAATCCCGCCGAACAGGCCCGTTAACGGGTGTGTAAGAGCGGCCAAGCCGTAGAAAACACCGGTAGCGATTAATCCATAGGGGTCCCGCTCTCCTTTTGCTACTCGTAAGCATAATACGAACAGGCAAGAGAGCGAACAGGTCAGGCAGGCGAGGGCAGTGAATTCCGTAAGGTCGCTGCGTTCATAAAGATTGACCATTTGATAGCCCTGCCAGGAAACCACTGTCGCCACAACGATAGCGACGAATCGGGAAACGCCGGTTTGTTTGGCCGCACGCTCTATGTGGCAGAACTGGACGACCAGAAGCAGTAGGGCAAATACGCGAATTGTCAGTGCCGTACCCAGAAACTGGCCGATGCACCCCAGGAGGGTATGGAAGGTGGATGCGTAGAACAACGGGTTCGGCACACCCACGGCTTCCGGCGTATTTAACACGCTCGCAGGGTACCCGTGCGCCCACATGAAGCGTCCGGAATAGGCTGACATCCAGAGATGATTATACCAATCGAAGCCGAAGTTCTTTGACAGATCCCACAACGGCATTAACGCGAGCAGGCAGACAATCAGGGGTATCCCGGTCGGGCAAAGGCGCCGGAACGCAAGCGGCTTCCGGAGATTGGGGCCGCCTTCGTCCGTACTCGCCTGGTATGGATCAGGTCGACCTGTTAGCAGCGATCGGGAACTCATGAAGAAACGTGTCCTTTTAGATGTCGGGTGACGCGTTCGGACGCAGGCAGTCGGTTGATGAACGCACCTACAGTATCGTTTCCCGCGGTTATCAAATTTTAGTGCGTAAGCACGGGTAGTTTTCGAGCCGGTTTCCGAAAAGGATCCGGAACCACGCTCGACTCCGCCCCCTCGGCAGCCGGTTTGGGTGCGCGCAGCTTACCAACGAACACGCCAGCCCAGAGCGCCATCCACACCATCAACGTTACCCACGACAGGTCGCGTAGGAACGGCCAATACTTATCCGGACGAAACTCGTAGCTCAGGACGTGGTGACCCGGTCCCGCCATCAGGCCCAACGCCTTTGGCTGCACGTCCCGAATCGGGTAGCTAATCGGACATGCGATGAGATCGCTCGTGCGAACTTCCCGGCCGTCAAGCTTGATAACGTTCCAGGGAAAAGGGATCACGTTAGTCACCAAAAGAGTGGGTTTGGCCAGATCAACCTCGCAAGGGACCAACGAACCGAGTACCGGGCCCGCACCGAAGGTCACCTGTCGATTGGGCACGTTTTTATTTGAGGCATAGCTCTGATAGCACGAGACAACTTCATAATCAGATAGCCAGAAGTATGTCGCCGGCAGTTCATCAAGGTGGGTGTCGCTGCGTGGGGTGCATCCCGGAATCCAGTACCCGGCCGGACGCGCCGGCAGTTTCCATAGACGCAGTAAGTCCTCTAAACCCTTCGTCCCAGATGCGGAGAATCTTACGAACTGCACATAGGCCACTTTCGAGGTTAATCCAGCCGCCGCGATCAGGAAAACCAGGATCGCGATCCTTACGCGCCAACGCCGCCACCCACTGCACACGTCGAGGCGTCGCCAGTCCACCATCCCGAACAAGCATAACGTGGCAAGCAGCAGGCATAAATTCACGTAAGCAATCAGCCGGAATGGAAACTGCAAAATATCAAAAAAGTTTCCAAAAAACGACGAACAATTCGGCGAACAAAACACTAAGATGCAAACGAGCCCCACGGCGTACGAGAGCGCCAGCACCGAGCAGAGCAGGTTCCGGGTTACACGGGAAGAAGGCCTCGGAAAACGCCGCCAGAGAAAGAGGCCGGCAAAAGAGAGGATAAGCAAGGCAAACGACCAGGGGACCTTAGGCTCGCACCAGTCCGGCACGGGAGCACGTACGTAAAAAGGTCCGAAGGACCACGGATTCAGACCGGAGAGCAGGTTGCGCAACGGCCCGGTCCAAACTGAGCCCTGAAAATATCCAAAATTGAAGTTAGGATTCGCTATCCGAACCAGTTTTCCGAACTTTAGAAGGGGATCGAGCCAGGGACCCAGCATCAATGCGGCACCGATTGCGTTAGACAGACCGAACACGAGCAACTTCAAACGTCGAAGGACCACAAATCCAACTACCCCGAGCAACGCCAGGACGATTCCGCCAAAAACTCCTGTTAACGGGTGGATGGTTGCACCGATGCTGTAGAAAAGTCCCGTCGATACCAGCCCATAACGGTCTGTTTTCCCAAGCCCGATCCTGAGGAGCAGGACCATGAACGTGCAGACTGACATGGTCAGAAACGCAAAGGCGGTGAACTCGGTGAGGGCTCCGCGTTCATAGATGGCGATTACTCGGTAAACTTCTGCCGCAACGGCGAACGTTAGAATCGTCCTGAAAAGAGGATCTGGACAGACCGCCTTGGCCGCGCGGTGCACGTGATACACCTGAACGGCCATCAGCGTCACCGCAAACAACCGGAACGTGAGGGCGGAGTCAAACGGTATGCTCAGCAGTCCGAGCAAAGTGTAAAATTTCGACGCGTAAAACACGGGAGAGATCAAGCCCACCATGTCTCGGGTGTTCAGGATGTCCGGCGGCCTACCGTGATGCTGAAGGTAGCGTCCGAAATATTCGATGGTCCAGAGATGATTGTACCAGTCGATCTCGAAATTCTTTGCAATATCCGTAAGCGGCAGGAGCGAAACGATGATGGCAAGGAGAGGGAGAACGCTGAGTCCGTAGAATCCTCGACACCGAGAGCGAACTGCCTGATCCTTGGAAATCTCCATAAAGGTTATGCAAACGACATACCGGTCCCGAGCTTTAGCATGGGAACCTGATTACTCCACTGCCGCCCGCGGACTTCGCCTGTTTCGGTCAAGGCGGCTGATCAGCGCGTACCGGCGGATGCAACGCCGGCTGATTCCGGTGGAGCGTCCGTGGCCGAATACGGCGTGTACTTGTTCGGCGGATTACGCAGACGCAGGTTCGCGCCGATCACGGTTGCCAACCCTGCCATCCACGCTGCCAAGACCAGCCAGGACAAACCACGCAGGTACAACCAGGGCCGTTCCGGGCGAAAGGCGTATCGAAGCACATGCGGGCCAGGACCGACTCGAACTGCCAGGGCTTCGGGAGTTGACCACTGCAGCCCAAGCTTGCTTAGTGCCGGGAACAGGTCGCCGCACGGGACGCGCTTTCCGTCCAGGTAGATCGCGTTCCAGGGAAAGACGCTCACGTTGGTGATCAGCAAAGTAGGCTTGGCTACTGAAAATTCGATCGACTTTACTTCTCCAAAGATTTTATCCGATCGGAAAAAGGCCCCGCGAACGGGTAAGCCATTCACCCTGCTAAAGTCTGTTGAGAAGGCCGAGCGCACGTCGTAATCTGACCTTCCGTAAAACATCGCGGGCAACTCGCTGACATGCATCGCCTCCCCTCCGGGATTTCCCGGAAGCCAGTATCCGCCGGCCCGAGTAGCCCAGTGTCTTGTCTGCAAAAGGGCTTCCACTGCCTTCGTGCCCGACCCAAAATCGTTCGAGGCTTGGATCGAGATCATCTTCGAGCCAAGCCCGACAGCGGCGAGCAGCAAGGCACCGATTCCCGCCCATTTCCACATCACCCTAATCCGCCTCTGCGACTGCAATTTCTCCCAATCGAGCAGGCCGAACAGGCAAAGTGAGCATAGCACCAATGACAGATTTACGTAAGCAGCCAACCGAGACGAATACTGCATGATGTCGAAGAGGTTCCCGAAGAGCGAGGAACATTTGGGCACACAAATTACCAGCAGACAGATTAGAAGCGTAAGGTAAGACAAACCCAGGAAACTGCAGAGTAAACGGGCCGGTTTCACACGACGCTTCGGACAACGGCTCAGGATGGCCAGGGTGAACACCGCGAAGGCCAGTAAAGCGACTGAGGCCCGCGCGGAGGCTTCGTACGACGAATCAAAGAGGCTTTGAGCCGTGAAGAAGGATCCGCTGATCGGACTGAATACAGACACGAGGCGATTTCTCACGGTGGTTACGAACAGTCCCTGAAACATCAAGGAATTTGCCGAGGGATCGGCGATTCGAATGAGCTTGCCAAACCGGTGGACCACATAAAGCCATGGGCTCAAAAGGCAGCCGAGCGCGAGAGCGTTTAAGACGCCAAATAGGAATAATTTCCGGCTTTTAAGGACTAACAGAGCCACCGATCCGAATGCAGCGATCAGAATCCCACCATAAAAGCCGGTTAGCGGGTGTGTGAGTGCCGTCAGTCCATAGAACGCGCCGGTGGCAATCAATCCGTAGGTGTCCTTCTCTTCGCTTGCAATTCGTAAACATAACACGAGTAGACATGAGAGGGCACAAGTCAGGAAAACGAGCGCGGTAAACTCCGTAAGATCACCGCGTTCGTAGAGGCTGTTCATCAGATATACCTGCCAGGAAACCGCGGTGGCTACGATGAAGGCTACAAATCGCGAGACGCCGGCTTCTCTGGCTGCGCGCTCGACGTGGGAGAATTGGACCATCAGAAGCAGTAGGGCCGCCAGGCGGAATGCCAGCGCCATGCCCAGAAGCCGGCCGAGACCTCCCAGCAGGGTATGGAAAGTCGAAGCGTAAAACAAGGGGTGTGGCAGACCGACGGCCTCAGCCGTGTTTAGCACAGCCGGAGGGAAGCCGTGCGTCCATAAAAAGCGTCCGGAATAGGCGGACATCCAGAGATGATTGTACCAGTCGAAACAGAAGTTCTTTGACAGGTCCCACATCGGCATCAACGCCAGCAGGCAGACAAGCAATCGGAAGCCGGCAAGGCAAAGGCGTGGGCTGTGCAATTTTTTCTGGAGGGCAGGACTGCGCCGATTCCGTGGCATGGATGGACTCCTCATAAAAAGAGGGGCCTTCCGGATGGCCGGAAGGCCCTTTCGTTCAGGATTTGAAGTCAGCCGAGTTAAACTTTACGCTGTATTCGAATCGGGTTGAGGACGGATTTAGCAGGGTGGTGCGCTCAGGATCAATACGGGGCAGCGGACAGGACGGTGTTCTGGTAGACGACGCTGCTGTTAGCAAGTTGAACCCACGCGGAGTGCGTTTCGGACGTAACGCTGCCGTCGGTGTTCTGGGTATCCATGTTCCCGTAGTCGAGGGCTTTGAACCCGAGCTTGGCGGCATCAGCCGAGGGATCTCCACTCAAAGCTGCGCCTTGCACCTTGATTTGTCCCGCCAGATAGCTGAGGGCAGTGGTCGCCGTGGTGTCGCCGGAAGCGATGTCGGTAACGATCTGCGCTTTCTTCGTCTCCACCTGGGCGATGAAGTCTTTGGCTTTAGCAACGGCGGCCTTCTGCGCTTCACCCTGGTAAGCGGCAACGCCGGCGGCGGCAATGCTGGCCCCGATGGCGACGGCGACGATAATTTCGATCAGGTTCCAACCGGCTGACCGACGATTTTGGATGAGTCTTTTCATGATGTGTGTTGTTTTAGAAATTGCGTTTTCGCCTAGTGGCTTTCAGCCTTGGCCGGTCATGCCGGCGGCGAAGAACGCTGACGGGGTAAAACGGCGGGGGCGCATTTTAGTTTAACGATTTTTTTAAATTCTATAGTTTTTCAAGTCACGAAATCTGGCTTACCGCGATGTGCTGGTGACGACCACGCCGTTCGTAAGCGTTATGCTGGCCGAAGTGCCCGGCATGACGACGGTCCCCGTCCCGTCTACGGTGTCCAAGGTACCAACGCTGATGCTGGAAACGTCCAGGGTCTGGGCATCCGTTTGCGGGTTTCCGGTCAGAGCGCCGCCTTGAACTTTGATCGACGGCAGAATTTGAGCGGCTAACGCCGACTCATCGGCCGGGGTAGAAGTTTCGCCGGAAACAATGGCGGCACTTAGGCCTTGCTTGAGCGTTTCAATCTGACTGATCAGCATTTCAGCCCTCCGCATGTTTGCCCGAAACCACTGGAAGTAGGAGCTGATCCCTACGCCCGCCAGGGTCGCCACGATTGCGACGGCCACGATGATTTCCAACAGGCTCCAGCCACGGATTCGGCGATTTCGTACCAGGATATTCACACGTCAGAAAAAGGTTCACAGCAATTTGAGGACAGCCGTCCTGGTCCGGGGCCCCAGGGAAAAAACAGTTTGCGTCATTAATACGGAGGCGGCGGACGGCTCTTCAGTCGATCGGGCGGTTTTCTCACACGGTGGCCACGGCGAGAGGGCGGCCACAACGAAAGAGTTCACACGGCGCCACGGCGGAACACGGCGAAAAGATTAAGAGCCTTTTTCAACAGGGTGTAGCGTCCCCCCGGGAGATGCACCTGTTTTCGCCCATTCTTTCAGAAAGGACTTTTGGCACAAGCAAGCAACGCGCGTTAAAATGCTTTTGCTGCTATGCCCCAAGCCATTCACCTGGAACTGGAAATACCCGAAGATTTGGCGCGCTTGCGGCTGCCGGACGGGGTCCAGCAGCGCCTGACGGCCTTGCTCGACAAACAGGAGGCCGGGTCGGCGCTCACCGAGGCGGAGCGACGGGAGGCGGAAGGGTTGGTGGATTTAGCGGAACTTTTGTCGCTCTTGCGGCTGCGCTCAGAGCGAGTGGCTTCGCAAGGCGGTTAGGTCGATGGCTAGTGCGGCCGAGTTGCGGCGACAAATCATTGAGCGGGCCGGGAACCGTTGCGAGTATTGCGGCCTGGCGCAGGCGGGGCAGGAAGCCGCGTTCCACGTGGACCATGTGGTGCCGGTGAGCGCTGGCGGGCTAACGAATTTGGACAATTTGGCCTTGGCATGCGTGTCCTGCTCCTTACGGAAGGGCGCTCGACAGGTCGCCCCGGACCCGCAGACCGGTGAGGCGGTCGCGCTGTTCAACCCGCGCCGTGACGCGTGGCGGGTTCATTTTCGCTGGGACGGCGTACCGGTGGTGGGCCTCACGCCAACGGGACGTGCCACAGTGGAAGCGCTGCGGATGAACCGCGCGCTGGCATGGGCGATTCGCGCGGAGGAGGCGCACCGCGGACGGCATCCCCCGCTCGGGCATACCTAAGGCCAAGGCCAAAAGCCCGCAACTTTACTTCGCCTAAAAGGGTTTTGTTAGCGGCTCCAGGTCCGAAGACCTTGACCCCAGCAACCGGCCCTCATCATGCCGCTCCGGATACGGAACTTTCCGTGCCGTGCTCGCCGTGGTCCGCCGTGGCGCCGTGTGATTCTTTTTTCCCCTGCTGCGCCCGCGGTGTGACCGTGCCCGCCGTGTGACCGGACCCCACCCGCCACTCGCCAGCTCTTTCCTTTTTTTATTAAGGCTACGGGAATTTGGACGAATAATCGTTTCTAAACGGCCGTGCTCTGTGTTTGCAGAGCCGAGTTATAGGACGACCAAAAACATGCCGCTCTTCTCACTTAGGCAATCCAATCCTCGACCTGCGCCCGCGCCGCCACGGACGCCGGCCCCGGCCTCGGTGCCCACACGGGCACCGGCCCCACCACCGGGCTTTGCCTCGGGCCACCACGGTGCAGCCGACGCCGGAACCTGGGCACAGTATGATCTGAGCGGTTTACGCAGCTTCCTGGGCGAAGAAGTCGCCGCCCAGATTCCGAAGCTCAACCACACGCCGAATCTCTGTTTCGACATCGACGCGCTGTTATCGCCCTCGGCCCACGCCTCTTCATTGGAAGCCAACCCGGCTTCCCAGTTTTTCCACCGCGCACTCACCCAGGGCACCAAGTGCCCGGTGGTCGACCCCAACCAGTTTGCCAATCACTGGAAAGAACCGTGGCCGCTGAGCGACGAATGTTTGTTGCTCCCCTTGAGCCGGTCGGAAAGCCTGCAGCAGATCACCCTGGTGACGTCCGTCCCGCTGCTGCTGCCGAGCACGAAATGGTTGCAACGCCTGGCCGCCTTTTTTCCCAATTACCGTTACGCGATCGCGGTCTGTCCTCCGGAAGCTTTTAGCCGTTACCGGCAGGTACTTCGCAACAAGTGCATTACTGGCGCGACCCCGGCCGTCCCCAACCCGCGCTCGCCGGAGCAGACGCCGCTGCAGCTAGTCAACTCGGCATTTTGTGACCTCCACGGCTTCAGCCTGGATGCGAGCGGGCTCCGCCAGCATTTCAGCTCGTTCGACGCGTTCAGCTCGCTGACCGCCGTTCCGGTCTACCTTTACGGCGACATCCTGACCGTCGCCTACCCGGTGCCGGCACAACGGGCGTCGTTCCGCATGACGGACGAGACGCGCCTGATGACCCTGCTGCCGAAGGCGCTGGCAACGCAAAACAAGCGGTTCCGGCTCAAGCTGATCCAGGCCGAAGGTGAGGCCATCCAGACGATCCTCGCAACGGCGACCACGATCGACATCTCCGCCCTGGCGGGTTCCCTGGAAGAATCGCAAGGCGGCTACAGCGTGAAGCGCGAGGTGCACGCCTTCGAGGCCCAGGCACTGGCAGACAAGGCCTATTCCGGCGATGCCAGCATGGCCGACGTGGCGCTCTCGATCATCTACGAGGCAGTCAAGGCGGGGGCGTCCGACATCCACATCCAGCCGGAACAGAACGAGCTGGTGATCCGGTACCGGGTCAACGGCCGGTGTTACAAATTTACGCACACGATCCCGGTTTTTCTCTGCAGCCAGCTGATCGGCGCGATCAAAGCCAAGGCCAAGATCAACCACGTCACCACGCCGATCCCGCAGGACGGCGGTTTCTCGCTCCAGAACAAGCAGGGCGGCGACGTCATCGACGTGCGCGTCAACACCCAGCTGACCGAAGAAGGCGAATCGTCGGTCATGCGGTTGAGCCGGCAACGGCAGCGCCTGTTGCGGATCGAGGACCTGGGCCTCTCCACCTTCGGGGCGCACATTCTGAAGCGGTTCATCGACAGCGATCACGGCCTGGGACTGGTGTGCGGGCCGACCGGCAGCGGTAAATCGACCACGCTTTACGCAGCCATGGCCGACATCAACCGGGAGATTTACACCGTCCTGAGCGGGGAAGCCCCGGTCGAACGCCGTATCCCCGGCGTGGCGCAGACCACGGTCCGGCACCCGCTGACCTTTTCCGACTGGGTCAAAGGCTGCCTGCGACGCGACCCCGACTACATCATCGTCGGTGAAACCCGCGACGAAGATACCGCCGAACAGATTGTCCGCGCGGCCGAGACCGGCCACGTTACTTTCACCACGCTGCACACCAATACCGCGGCGGGCGCCATCACCCGGCTGAACGGGTTGGGCATCCCCCGGTTTATCATCGCCGAAGTGCTCAAGTGCGTGTTTGCCCAGCGCCTGGCCGGGGTGATCTGCCCGGATTGCGCCGTTCCGGCCAAGAACGCGCCGAGCCGGGAGGAGATGCTCGACCACTACAAGATCCGGCCCGACGATCTGCCGGCCCAGATCCAGTTCTTCAACGTCGAAAAGCGATCCGGCTGCCCGCGTTGCAAAGGCACCGGGATCGTCGGGCGAACCCTGATCTGTGAAGCATTTTATGTCGATCACACCGTCAAGGAGCTTATCCTGACCGACGCCCCCCTGCACGAGATCGAGGACGCGCTGATGCGGCAGGGAGGGCAGACCCTGGGGCAGGCGGCCCTGCTCAAAAGCGCGGCGGGAACGGTCCCGTTATCGGAAGCGATCGGCATCGTCGGCCTCGACGCCCTCGCGTACGTAAAGGCCAGCGGCTCATCAGGAAAATCGCAGGGCAGCGAGGAAGCCGAAGTCGCTGGCGACTACAAAGCCGACTACGAAGCCGGCGACGTCCTAACCGAGAACCCTGCCTGACAACGGCTCAGAAAAAAGTTTTACACCATGGCTAAATTTAAAGTTATCGCCGTCAATGACGCCGGCAAACTCGAAGTCCGGCGCGAGGAAGCCGACAACCTGCAGGAACTTGAGAAACGTTACCTGGAGGGGCGGGTACCGCTGGTGACCACCAAGAAGGTGCGGGAACCGGGTGACCCGAAGCCCGACCGGACCGACGCGCCGCTCAAGCAGAAGGTCCTCTTTTTCCGGCAGCTAGCCAACTGCAACCAGATCGGCATGGACGTGCTCGAGAGTTACCGGCTGATCGAATCCACCATGGTCGACACGAAATTTCTCGGCATCTTTACGCAGAAAAACAAGATGCGCGAGATCGTCGGGACCATCCGTCACGGCATCGAGGAAGGCGAATCGCAAAGCGTGCTGATGGCCCGGTACCCGAAGCTGTTCGACGAGGTCACCCTCGCGTTGCTTCGTTCCGGCGAATCTTCGGGCCGGCTGGTCGACACCTGCGAACAAATCGTGACCCTGTTGCAACGAAGCTCCGAGATCAAACGCGAGGTTCGCTCGGTCATGATGTACCCGATGATCATTACGATCGTCATCGCCTTGATGATCACCTACCTGATGTGGCAGGTCGTGCCCACGTTTGCCGGATTGTATAAATCGGTGAACATGGCGCTGCCGCCCCAGACCCAGATCGTGGTCGCCGTCTCGCAATTTTTCACCCAGTACCCGATTCCTGCGCTGGGCACGGTGTTGCTGTTCATTACCCTGATCCTCCGTGGCCCGAAGCTGGTCAGCGGTAACTGGCGTCTGCATAAGTTCGTCCTGGCCATTCCGATCTTCGGCATGATCCAGCGGATGGTCATCATGGCCACGTTTGCCCGGGCGTTTTGTCTGCTGATCGAATCCGGGATCCACATCCGGGACATCCTTCACCTGTTGAAAGGGTTATCGGAGAACGTCTGGTACCGGAAAATTATCGCCCGAGCGGTGATCGCCGTGGACGATGGTAACGACTTTGCCCCGGCTTTCATCGAGGATTCGACCGTCATGACCAAAACGTTCAGCCTGCAGGTCGAGTTCGGCGTACGTACTTCGCGCATGGCCCAGATCCTGCGGCCGCTGGCGGAAACCATGGAAGCCGAACTGAACCGCTTCGTGAAGGACCTGAAGCAACCGGTCGAATCACTCATGATCATGGCGGTAGGATCCGTGGTCGGATTCGTCCTCCTGGCCATCCTCTCACCGATCTTCAACATCGGCCAGGTCATTGAGAAAGGCATGTAGCGGGTAACGGGTAACGCGTAACGGGTAGCGGGTAGCGAGTGCTAAAAGAAACCCGGCTGCCAGTTACAAGTTACCCACCACCGGTTACCGGCTACCACCTACCAATTACCAGTCACCCCTTACGCGTTACCCGCTACTCGTTACGCGTTACCATGAACTATTTCATCCTGACCATGGCCACCCTGTTGGGGGCGGGCATCGGCTCTTTTCTGGCGATGGCGGCTTACCGGCTGCCGCGAGGATTATCGTTCGTCAAACCGGAGCGTTCGTTTTGTCCGGGCTGTGAACGGAT